>JANOWZ010000561.1:0-26290 GCA_031418155.1 Deinococcales bacterium | reverse complement strand
GCGTGGATCATGGTCACCGGACTTCACGACGTGGAGAAAATCGGAGAACTCCTCGAAGCCTACGGCATCCACCCGCTGGTCCAGGACGACATTCTCAACACCAATCAGCCGCCGAAGATGGAGGATTTCGGCAGTTACCTTTTCGTCACCGCCAAGCAACTCACGCTCACCACTGACGACTGCACAGAGCCGTTCGATCTCCAGCACTTTTCACTGATTTTGACGGATCGTGTTGTGATCACTTTCCACGAAGCTCCCAGCGCAGTCTTCGCACCGGTCCACCAGCGGCTCAAAGATGGAAAAGGGAGGCTGCGCAGCCGGGGGCCGGATTATCTGATGTGGGCTCTGCTCGATGCCATTCTCGATCACTACCTCGCCGCTCTCGCGCAGGTTGAGGAAAGAGTCGCCAGTCAGGACGAGGCGCTCGAGGAAACCTTGATGCTGCTCGAGATTTACAGGTCGTTTGCGCGTGATTACGCCGCAATGCCGGTGATTGCGGGCTTGAAAACCGATTCGGAACGCTTTGCCGGTGCGGTCGCCACGTACAGCATCGAAGCGATGATGGGCGATGGCAAGGCGCTTCAGGCCGGAACCAGCCATTACCTCGGGCAGAATTTCGCCAAAGCCTTCGAGGTCGCCTTTCAGGACGAGAATCAGGTTCAGCAGTACGCACACACGACCTCTTGGGCGATCAGCACCCGGATCATCGGTGGGATCATCATGACGCACGGTGACGACAAGGGCCTGATCATGCCGCCGAAGCTGGCACCGTTCCAGGTTGTGATCGTGCCGATCACCAAGTCTGACAACCGCGATGCGATGATCGAGGCGGCGCGAGGTGTGGCGACCGAATTGCGTGCGCTGGGCGTGCGCGTCAAAATCGACGAACGCGAGGGCCTCTCCAACGGTTTTAAGTACAACGATTGGGAGTTGCGTGGCGTGCCGTACCGCCTCGAGCTTGGCCCACGTGACCTTGAGGCTGGCAATGTCGTGCTCGCCTCACGCTTGGGTGGAGAAAAAGAAATCCTGCCTCGAGCCCAAGCGATCGCTGAACTGCCTTTGAGGCTCCAGGCGTTTCAAGCGCAGCTATTGCAGAACGCCACCGAATTCCGGGATGCTCGAATCAAGACCGCCGACACCTGGGACGAATTCGTTCGCCTGATCGAAGAAGGTTTCTTTGTGCGGGCCTTCCACTGCGGTGATCCGATCAGTGAACGCGAGATCAAGGAAAAAACCAAGGCCACCACACGGAACATTCCACTTGATTCTGAAGGAGAACTTGGTGCTCGAGAGACTGGTGCTTGTATTCATACCGGCAAACCAGCCGCCTACGGCAAGCGTGTGATCTTTGCCAGGTCGTACTGAAAAACAGGTGAAAGTCCAAAGGTGAAAGGGAAAAGTAAATCGGAACGCTCGAGCCTGCCTGTGGACCATAGATTTGAGCGTTCTCAAAACCTCAAAGTGTTCTGGCATGGTCTCGTTCATTTGGATGTCACGCCAGAGCCACGCCAGAATCTGCCCCGACTTGCTCGAGGTCAGCGTTGACCGGATCGTGCGGCAGGCCGTATCTGGCTCGGGTTTCGTTCAAGCAATCGCACCAATCCTGAATCGAACGCGCTCCAGCATCAACCGCTTCAATCGGCGTGCCAAAGGACAGGTTCTCGAGGAAGGTTTCACGGGCTCGGCTGAGGTAGTTGGTTTTGCTTCGTGGCATACCTGAGCTTGACCCATGAACTTCAGGGTTTTGTCAACCTGACCTGAGTTACATGAGGGATTTGTTCAGCGGGGTTTGACGATACGGTTGAACTTAAACGGGCCGGAGGCGCCGACCGTCAGCCGCTCGAGCGCGATGCCGATGTCCTTGACCGGTGGTGTCACCCGAAGTAAAGACTCACCGTACAAGTCACCCGCATTGATGATCTCGTCGTTGTTCAAGTCTTTCCAAGCGAGCATCTGGTACTCACCGGCCTTGAGGTTGTCAATCTCGTAAGGTGCAGTGGTGCTCGAATCGTTTGAGTCGAGTGTGCCAGTTATGCTTTTGAGATCGTCGCATTTTCCATCTGCGGTCAAGGAACACGCCTGAACCAGGGTGCCGGAGAGTGAAATCGGAATGAACAACGGCACCGTGCGTTTGACACCGGCCGCCGTTCCGATCAAACGCACCACGTGCGCCCCGGCTGCTGCTCGGCTCATGTCCAAAGTCAAGGTGATGCCCAGACCGCCTAGACCATCGGCAAACAGGTTCGGGCTGCTCAATTGCGCCGTGATGCCACCTGTGGTTTGCACACTCAGGCCAATCGGACCAACAAAACCATTGAAGGTCACAGCGCGAACATTCAAACTCATGGTCACAGAGGCATTGGGGACCAGCACCGAACGGTTCGGCAACAGGACAAAATCGGCCTTGGGTACGCTCGAGGAGGCCCGCACAAAACGCAACGCCGCGCCCGCATCGATCAAGCCCAAACCGCAACCGACTCGACCACTGCAATTCACAGGGTCCGCTTCAACATCCAACAGATCCTCGAGTTGACCCGGTGTCAACTTTGGGCGCAGGCTGCGCATCAAGGCGATCACGCCCGCCACGTGCGGTGCCGCCATCGACGTGCCAAGCTTGTACCCGTAACCCGGCTTGCCAGCCGCATCTTTGATCGTACTCAGAATCCCGCCACCGGGGTTCTTGTCGCCACCGGGAGCCATGATGCTGATCCGCGAACCGTAATTCGAGTACGAGGCCCGAGTGCCATCCCTGCCCACCGCACCGACCACGATGGGACCGGCACAACTGGCCGGATCGGTCGTCCAGGCATCAACGTTCTCGTTGCCCGCTGCGATCACCACGGCGGTTCCAGAGGCGATCACCTGGTTGAATGCCTCCTGCTCGGCACTCGAGCAAGTCCCGTTCCCACCAACACTGAGGTTGATCACATCGGCCTTGTTCGGATTGTGCGGGTACGAAGGTGGTAGCGAATCGCTGTCAATTCCGGCGGCCCACAACACCGCATCGATCATGTCCGAAACAGCCCCACCACCGATGCCCAAAATCCTGGCGGGCAGGATCCGTGCGCCCCAAGAAACCCCAGCCACGCCCAAACGATTGTTGCCAATTGCGGCAGCGATCCCAGACACATGCGTGCCGTGGTAACTCTTTTCATCGTCACCCGGATCGTCCGGGTTGGCATCGCGGCTGTTGCCAGCATCTGACGGATCGTTGTCCGCCGCGACACTCGCATCGGAAATAAAATCGTATCCCGGCAAGATTTTGCTCGCCAGGTCGGGATGCTCGAGCATCACGCCCGAATCCACCACCGCAATCACCGGATTTGGACCGGTCACGCTCGAGCCGGTCGTCACCGACCAAGCGTCTGGCATGTTCAACCGACCATTCGCACTCGAGCCGAGCGCCCATTGGTCCTTGAAACCCGTGTCGTTCGGGATCAGCAACGAACGGATTCGCCGATCCGGTTCGGCATATTCAACATCTGATCGGGCCGCAAGTTGTGCCGCCAACTCGAGCGTGGTTTTGGCATCCATTCCAGGCGCTTGCATCAGGCGTACACCACGTAACCCCAGCGACCGTTGTGGTTCAAGCAGCACCGACCTGCCCGCAACACGCACCGAAAGCGGTCCGAATGATTGCGCCCGCAGACCAGATTTGAACTTCACAATCAGCCGTCCCGGAATGATGTCCGCAAATGCGGCGCTGTTTGGGCTGGTCGATACCTCGCCAACTTGCAGACTTGAAGCCTGTGTTGCGCCGCTCGCCTGATTCGCGTTCAGGCTGACCAACCCCGAAATGCTCTGCGTGTTGCTGAGTGGCGTTGCAGTCAAGCATGCCACCAAAACGGCGCTCAGGGCGAACAGGGCCAGGATGAGACGGGCACGCAAAGGGTCCTCCAACCGATGGGATGGCCGACGGGAACGGCCAACAAAACGCGGATCGATCTCTCGAGCGAACACCAGAATCTAACGTCAGAATCTTCAGGTTTGATGAAGAGGCAAGGTTCCATTCAGATTGACTGGGAACCTTGCCTCTTGATTCTGCTTGATTGGTCGTTTGAAACCTTACTTCTGAGCCACAGTGACATTCACACCGATGGTGCCACTTCCTACGTACTGAACATCCCTGACCGAATTCCCGAGATCACCAGCATCACACGCGAGTCCATTCGAGTTTTTGTTGATGCAAGCCACCACCCGGTACTTGCCTGCTGGCAGGCTCGAGCCATCGCGGGTGAGTGTGATTTTGTAGGCCACCGTGCCATTCGAGCCATTCATGATGACTTCTGTTCGACCTGTTTTGAGGTCGTTGCCGTCATAATCGCCATTGACAAACCGATCGGCATAAACATAAACGGTGGTTTTTGTGGCCGGTGTGGCGTTTGGATTGCCCGCTTTGCGAAGTGCAGCGCCTGCTTGAAGCAGACCAAACCCGAATGTGGCCGAATCACCGAGATTTCGGGCTGTGCTTTGCAGGATTCCTTTTGTAGCCAAGGCACTCAGGTTTGGGTTTTGCGCACGGATCAATCCGGCGACCGCCGCAACTTGCGGTGCAGCTTCAGACGTGCCGTAGCGTGCTTCATAACCGCCGCCCGATTTGGTGCTCCATATGCCAGCCTCGCCCAGTGGCGTGAAGCTTGAGCCTTGACCTGGGGCCATGATGAGTTTGCTGCTGCCTCGGGCACTGATCCCAGAGATGGCATTAAACGGATCGACCGCACCGACTGGAACAACCAGCGGATCACTTGCCGGATAATAAAGCTTTTTGCTCGCATCGGGTTCGCTGGGTTGGTAGTTTCCAGCGGAAGCGATCATCAGCACGTCCTTTGAATCCGCATAGACGATGGCATTGGCGATCAACTTGTCTGGGTTTTTTGTTAAATCTGGTGTCTTCAAGCCTAAGGACATGTTGATGACTTTGGCCGCACCTCGAGCGGGATCGGCGGCGTACTCGATGGCTTTGGCGAGCGTGATACTGTCGGTAAATTCCCCTTGCCCGTCGAAGACTTTGACCACCAATACTTGTCCGCCCCAAGTCAGACCTGTCACGCCAGTCCCGTTGTTGCTCGCGGCAGCAATGATGCCAGTGGTGTGCGTGCCGTGCCCGGAGTTGCCCGTCCCAAGGTTGCTTGGACCTTCGCTCGGATCGTTGTCTTCACCGACGCACACTTTGTTTGTAGTGTCATATGTGGGGCAGAAATCCTTACCCTTGACCAGACGGCCCTGCAAGTCTGAATGGGTGAAATCCGCACCGGTATCAATCACGGCAATCCGTGCCGAGTTGGTGGTGATATTCCACGCTCCGGGGGCATCGATCTGCGTCAGGTGAAATTGTTTCGTGCCGTACAACGTGTCGTTTGGGCTGGGTGCGTCCAGAACCCGGTAAAGGTAATTGGGTTGGACAATAGCGCCCTGAGCCTCGAGTTTTGCAGCGAAAGCGGCCTCCGATTCGCCGCTTGGAACGCTGACCTTTGCGAGCCCTGGCGAAACGGATTGCACACGAATACCTTTGCCCAAAAGGGGTTGGCTCGAGCCGACCACAAGCACCTGACCCGGCGCGTGCGGCAGTGACCAATCGGATTTGAATGGCTTGGGTGCTTCGATGCCCTGTGCGGAGAGCGATAGGATTTTTGCAGTTGGCAGCAATCCTGCCGGAACAGTAATCGTGCCATTAATGCCGGGTGCAGAGCCCGCCGCAACAATGGTCAATTTTGCCTCACCGCAATCGGTCAGGTTGGCCGCATCACAGGCACGAATCGTGATCGTTGCCGGACTTGGAGGTGTTGCGGGAGCAATGTATAAACCGGATTGATCGAGCGTGCCATAGGCTGCACCCGTTGGGATCAAACTCCAAGTGTAATTCGTGGCTCCCTGCGCCTGGTATCGCACACGTTGGTCCACTTCGGCCAAGGCGAATCCAGCACTTTGAACTTTGATCCGTTCGTTAATGGTGGGTTTGGGCGGTGCGGGTGGGCAGGCCACCAACGCTCCAGCCAAGATTGGCAGCAATAGCAAGGCTCGAGTGCTCAATGGTTTTGAGAAACGCTTATTTAGCATCATGGGTTCAGCATAGATGCCGAAACCATCCCTCGAGTGAACTTGTGTTCAATGCCCGTTCAGGCTTCTCGAGGGGTTCTCATGGGTAACGGTTTGGGTCTTCAGGTGGGCTTTAACTCGTCCCGGACCAAAGTTTGGCTTTCAGTATGCCGGTTCGAGTTTTCCGTTTGCCCGCGTGTATGGAACCCAGGCGAGTACCAACAACTCGAGGTTGATGTCGGTGCTTTTGGGTTTGAGGCGAATCTCTTCGAGTGCCTCATCTGGGTTGCCCGCTTCGAGTGCGTTCAGTTCGGCCTCGAGTTGCGCGTTCAGTTCATTTAGCTGAGTTTGAATTGCTTCCACGGTTTCGTCGGCGCGTCCGACATCGCCCTGTTGTCCAAAGGCTTGAGAGGCACTTTTGACGGCTCGGGATGCGGCGCTGACGGTTGTTCTGCGTCCACCACCGAACAGTGCGCCGAGTACGCCCATGCCGACGTTGACGACCGCCTCGAGTTTCTTCTGGTTGGCTTGCGCCGCTTCTTGTTCGCGCTTTTGCATGGCTCGGGCCAACTTTTCTTGCAATCCCGAGAGTTTGCTGGCATACTTTTCGCGCAGTTTGGTTTTCAGGTCGTCGCGTCCCTCGCGGGCGCTGTGTGCGAGGCGGGCTCGGAAATCGCCTTCGGATTCGTCAGGTTCAGAGATGGCTTTGTGCGCCTTGGACTCGTAAAGCACGAGCGCCTGGGTCTGTGAGACCCATTTGCCAAAATCCTTCTCCCATTTCGCGTAGTTTTTCGCGTCACTGCCTGGGCTGGGCAGGTCGGCGAAGTCGCTCGGTGTGACCGGTTCAGATTCGAGCGCGTCCAATTCGAGTTCGATCAGTTGTGCCTCGTCCCAACTGATCGGTATGGGTCCGTCACCGATTTCGGCGATCAAGCGCATGGTTCGGGCGGTGTCGATCTTGTATTTCGGGCTTGAGAATCTTGCTTGTGCCGCGCCCAGCACGAATGGGTAGTAGGTTGCGCCCTCGAGTTTGCTGGGCACAAAGTATTGTTTGACGTTTGGTGGCAACAGCGGACGGCCAGAACCGGAACTCGCGGCGTCTCCCGAGCTTGGAGGTTTCAACGCAGGCGTAGCGCTCGAGACGACTTGGGATTTCTTATTGGCCATCAGTGTTTTGATTTGTGGTCCGGTCATCGGACCAGTCAGGTAACTCATCGTCCAACGGGTTTGAAAGGTCACGGGGTGCGATTCGTGAACGTTGTGCATCAAGAACACGCGCTTGCCAAGGCTCGAGAGCATCTTGTCCAAATCCGATTGTGACATCGGCGTGCTGCCAGTCATCGCGCCGGACAAAGCCTCGAGCACACGGGCCTTGTCGTTTTCGGTTTGCAAGCGCCCGATGAACCATGTGCCGGTGTTCGCCAAACCTTTGTAATCCAAATCGACCGGATTTTGGGTCGCCAGCACCAAGCCAAGCCCGAAGGCTCGAGCTTGCTTCAGAAGGGTGAGCATCGGTGTTTTGCTTGGCGGGTTGCCGTTCGGCGGGAAGTAGCCGAAGATCTCATCCATGTACAGCACGGCGCGAAGGCTCGAGGTGCCGGACTGGGATCGCATCCAGCCGAGCATATTGTTCATCAACATGGACACAAAAAACATCCGTTCGGCATCGCCAAGGTGCGCAATCGAGAAGACCGTCAATCGCGGTTTGCCATCACTTGTGAACAACATGTTTTTGATCTCGAGCGGCTCGCCCTCCATCCAGCTCGAAAAGCCAGGGCTGGCGAGCAGGTTGTTGAGTTGCATCGCCAACTCGAAGCGTTCCTTGCCCGGATAGAAGCTTTCCAAATTCATCACGCCGATTTTGTCGAAGCTTGGGGTTTGAATCGCTTGGATCAACGCCCCGAGGTCCAGGTTCGTGCCCACACTCCAGGCGCTCGAGAAGATGTTGGACAGCAAAATGTGTTCGCGTGACCGAATCGGGTCCGCATCAATGCCGAGCAACCCGAGCAGGCCCGAGGCGCTGGTCTGAATGCGTTCGCGCAGCGCATCGCTGTCTTCCATCACGGCGGCGGGCGGCACGTCAAAACTCTTTAAAACACTGACCTGCAAGCCGTGTGAAGCGCCTGGGGTGTAAATTGCCATAGTGACGCTCGAGCGCATTCGACGGATGCGTTCGCCATCCTGCCCCCAATCGTTTATTCCCTTTTTCCACATCTCAGCCTGCTGCGCCGCGAACGCATCGGCATCCAAACCCTGGCGTTTGGCCTCCTCGAGATTGACCCACGGTTTGAACTCGGCAGGGGAGAGGTCTGGGAAAGACAGCAGGAGGTTGCAAAGGTCGCCTTTGGGATCTATGGCGATCACCGGGATGTTGTCCACCAGTGCTTCCTCTAGAAGTCCAATCCCGAGGCCGGTCTTGCCGCTGCCGGTCATGCCGATAATCACCGCGTGCGTGGTCAGGTCTTGCGAGTCGTACATCAACAATTCGTCGTTCAGTTTGCCCGCGTTGGTATCAAAGGTTTTGCCCAGGTAGAACGCGCCCATTTTCTCGAAATCTTGCATGTGTAAAGCCTCCGATGCGGCATTAAACCAAGAATCGTGAAGTGACGGTGAAACCTCGAGGGTGCGAAGGTTTTCGCAGAACCAAGGTGGTGTCGAAACCCAGACCAAAAAACGTTGCCCGCCAAATATGAAACGGCGGGCAACCAAAGATCGTGCTGAACCTCGAGCTTACTTTTTTAGCAGGTCACGGATTTGTGCGAGCAGTTCTTCCTGGGTTGGGCCCGCCGGTGCTGCCGGTGCTGGCCTGGGGCGTGCCGCGTTGTATGGAACAACGATCACAAAATACACGACTGCCGCCAGAATCAGGAAGCTGATCACATCATTGATGACGTTGCCGATTAGAATTGGCCCGAGTTTGATGGCTGAGAAATCTGGCGACCCACCGATGGCACCAATGACGGGTGTGATCAAGTTTTTCACCAACGAATCGACAATCTTGCCGAACGCTACACCAATGACGACACCGACTGCAAGATCGACGACGTTGCCTTTCAAGATAAAGCTTTTGAATCCCTCGAGCATGTAAACCCCTCCTTAGGATGGATCAGGAAAAACGCTACACGCTGCTCGCATGATCACAAGCGTTGTGCTTCAGTGGCCTTGCGCGGGCTTGACTGAATGAAACGTTGCTCCCGTCACAATCAGTATGTTCAGCCCAGACCCCAGGAGATCGTAGCTTGACCCACAAAGAGTCGAGGGGATTTTGTCAATTGAGCACCTCCCAGGAGAGAGATCAAGGGTGTCTGGGCACAAAGATTTGCTGCCTCCAAGCTACCTTTGCGCGAGTGTTCGCTTCCATCCCTGCATCCGAACCAGTTTCTTTGCGCGACGGGTTGCCTCGAGATAGACCAAATTCAAGGTTGCCCGCGAGTCTCGGGCCGTAAGAAGTTTGTCCAATTGCGTATTCGTGGTGAATTCCAAACCGCTCGGAGCCAGTGAATCTCGAGCATCCTCACCGCTAAAGTGACGGGCGAGACCTTCGGCCAGCCATCGTGGCAAGTTGGCTGGCTGTGCCGTGTGAAAAACCTCGTGCCGAATCGTGAAAGACAGCAAACCTCGAGCCTTCAACGCCCCGAGCCGTTGTGTTTGAATCGTTTGCCCTCGCGTCGAGGCGGCCACAAAATACGGCTCGCCAGTCGCCCTGGCAAAGCCCGCCGCGCTCGAGAACGCCTCGAGTTTGACGACTTTTGGCTCGAGGCCAATGGCCTCAAGGTCTGTTTGAGCTTGTTTGAAGCTGGCGAACACGGCATTGAGTTGAGCTTTATCTCGAGGATCGTGCAATTGAACCGATAGTAGACCGGACTTGAACTCGAGCGGCTTGATCTGAGGTGGAGCGGCCAAAGCGACGGATGTGACCAACAACAGCCACACCCACCGCTCGAGCCGTATTCGAGTTTTACTGACCGCGATCACGGACGGTCAGGACGACGGCCTTCTCCTGGCCTTTGATGTCGGGGTCGTACATCATGAACGCCTGTGATGGCAGCGCCGTGAACTGACCGGGGGTGGTCGCCCGCAGCACGTAACGCAGGACCTGTGAACCATTCAGGTAATCGGCGTACAAGTCCACACGCTCGTCACGGAATTCGCGGCCCGAGTACCAGTAATTCCAGGAATCCCATTCCTCGTTGTAATCCAGCCCGGTGATGGCGAGCGTGCGCTCATCCAAAGGGCGCAAACCGGCAGGCAATGGATCGGAAACCATCACGTAACGCATCGGGTGTGAGGCTTTGACTTCGAGCGTGACCAGCACCAAGTCACCGACCGTGACCGGCTCGAGCTTGCCCTGCCTAGAAAGCGGCAGGCGTTCGTAGCGGTAACGTTTGTTCGCGTCATCCCAACGCGATTCGAGTTTCTCGAATTTGCGTGTGACCCTCAAATCCGATCCGTTCGCCGCGAGGATTTCTGGTTCGCGCACCGTTTCGAGTTGCGCCGAATACGTCAGCCCGCTCAGGTTGGAGACGACCTCGAGCGTGTTCGTTCCAGCCTGCAAGGATTCAACTGGGATTTCGATGCCACCGTTCGGCGTGTTCGCATCGAGCGTGGCGACCGTTTCGCCATTGACTTGAACCTCACCCTCGAGCACAGCATCATCCGTTTTGGGTTGGCCCGATTTAGATTGGCTTAGTGCCGCCTCGATCACCGAGGCCGTGTCCTGGGTCGAAACCCACTGCCTGCCGCGCCGTTGGGACAGCAACCAACTTGAGACTTTTGTGGTCAGTGCGTTCGACCCTTCGATTCTCGTGATCGCCTCGAGTGCGTGCGCGGTGGTTTGGATCGGGTTGTCGCTCCAGTAATCCCACCAGCCCCAATAGTCTTTCTGATGCGGGTTCTCCCAGTGAATGCCGCGATCTGTTTCCTTGCGTTTGGCCTTCAGGCGGTCAATCAAATCCTGCGCCGTTTTGCCAGTGCTCGAGCGTGCGTAGGCCAGTGCGAGGCTCGCCAACGCATCCGGTGCGAGTTCGCTGCGCCGTGCGAGTTTGCCCATGCCTTCAAGATCGGCGCGTTGCGCCTCTGCCAGGGCTCGGTACGCGGCGGCGCGGTCGCTCGAGGTTTGCTTATCATTTCGGGCATTGCTGCGCAGGTACTTCACGGCGCGGTCCAGCGAATCGTTTTTGACTTTTTGTCCGAGGCTCTTGGCGCGAACCAAGCCACGCAACACATACGAGGTCATCTCGAGCGTGCTGTCATCCCATTGCCAGAAGCCCCAACCGCCGTCCTCGTGCTGGAAGGTCTCGAGGCGTTTCAGGCCGATCTCCATGATCTCGGGCAGTTGAGCGGTCACGGTGTTCGAGAGTCCGTTCGATCCGAGCGTCTGCTTTGCCAGGAGTGCGGGCAGGAAGCGGCTCATGGTCTGTTCGGTGCAACCATACGGATAACCGACCAAATACTCGAGCGCTGGGGCCACCGCAGAAGTCAACGACGGTGTAACAAACACTTGGAGTTTCGCCGTCTCGAGGTTGGCATCGTCTTCGATCTTGAATTCGTGCACCCCACTTTGTGCATCGCCCGCCCAGCCGGTGTTCTGGCGGTAGCCACGTGGCAAAATCTCGAGCGGCAACTTAATCGCATCCTGCCCGCCGCTGGTCGTGGCGCTCGCAGTAATGCTGGCCGTGCCGGTCCGTTCGGCCAGGACTGGATAATCCGTGCGAACCCGTCCCTTTGCGGCAATCTCGAGTGACGATTCAAGGCCCGTACCGTTTTGACTCGAGACTTTTTTGGCGATGCTGGTCAGGCCATCGAACTCGACGTTCAAGGTTCCCTTAACGGTTGTCTCGAGCGTGTTGTTGACAATCGCACTGATCGTCGAAGTATCCCCGTGCACCAGGTACGGTGGTTTGGAAATCCGGGCAATCACATCTTTGGTCACCAGTGTCTTGCCGACGGCCTGACCTGCCCGACCGTTCGCATCCATCGCTCGGGCCGTGGCCCGCCAAGTGGTCAGGTTGTCCGGGAAGGTCACGTCCACGCTCGCCCGACCATTCGCGTCCGTCACCAGGTACGGCAGCCAAAGGATCGTGTCTTTAAAATCCTGACGCGGTTTGTTCTCTGGGGCATCGGCTTTGCTGGCTGCTGCCTCTTTTGCCTGCGCAAATGCGGCGCGGGTCAGTGCGGCACGCGGCGCGGCCAAAGCGTTCACGCTCTCGAAATTGAAGTACAAACTGTTCGATGTTCCAACGGCATTGTCTCGAGACGCATGAAAGAACGTCGTGATGTTGGTCGTGCGATCCGGTTGCACCAGGTAGATCGCCTCATCGACCACACCCAACCCAACCTCGCCCGCCGCACCTTTGCCGCTCGAGTCTGTGACGCGAACCTCGAATTTGCCGGTCTCGCCGGGTTTGTATTTCGGCTTGTCCGCCTGGACACTGACCTCGAGTTTTTTCTTGGCATCCGGCACGCGCACGGTCACGGTGCGTTCGTAAATGCTTTCGCCCTGGAGCATCACCGCTGACAAGAAGACATTGGGGCTCATTTCCTTGGTGATTGGGAAGCTGTATCGAACCGCTGAACTCTTCGAGCGCACGAGTTTCGCGCTCATCACGCCCTCGCGCTCGAGCGTCACCAAGACCGGAGTGCCCGCTTTTGGACTGCCGATGAGCGCGGTCGCGGTCTGACCGGGTTTGTACGTGCGCTGATCGAGCTTGACCTGCAAATCCTGGTAATTCCAGTACCAATCCTCGCCCGCCTTCAAGACCCAGGCGAAAGCCTCGTCTTTTGAAACCCGGCCCGAAGCATCCTTGACCCGAGAGCGGATCAAGTACCCGCCGCTGCGTTTCGCTGTGACTGTGCCAACCCCGATACCCTGCGCGTTCGTGCGGGCACTCGAGGTTTGTACGACCTCCTCGGTCTGCGTCCATTCGCCTTTTTTCTGGACCCAATCTTGACGCACCAACTCGAGGCCCACCACGCTTGGCACGCCCTTGTCGGCAAGGTCTTTGGTTTCGAGCGCGACCTGAATGCCCTCGCCCGCCTTGAAGATGTAGGAATTGAGTTGACTCGAGACGTTGATGCTGCTCGGGAAGGCAATCACCCGCGTGGTGTTCGAGACGGTCCTGCGCGACTCGTCCTCGACCTGCGCCTCAATGCGGTACGTGGTTGGCAAGCCCTCTTTGTCCTTCTCCAGCGGCAGTTCGAGCACGAACTGACCTTTGGCATCCAACCTGGCCTGATCGTCGATCACCAGATCGCTGCCGTAATCGCGTTCCTCGCCGCCGTAATCATAGGTTTCACCGTCATACGAATACGAGTAATACCTGGCCCGCGTGACGCTGTAATTGACCCGAGCGCCCGAGACCGCCCCGCCGAACAGGTACTCCGCGCCAATTGTGACTGGCACCTTCTGACCCTGTACCGCTCGAGGTTTCGCGACGGTCACGGTCACGGCAAATTCGGGTTTCTCGTATGCTTCGACCAGGAAATCACCCGAGTACGATTCGTCCGATTTTGAATCCTCGAGTTTGGCGTTGATGTAATACGTGCCGATTGCCGGAACCAAACCCAATTGCAATCCGCCTGCGAAGGAACCCGCTGCGTTCGTCTCGAGTGTTCCTTTGAAGACCTCCTGATCGTTCGTGTCCTTGACTGTGACGCTGACCTTTGCGTTCGCAATCGCTTTCAGGTTGAGCGCATCGCGCAAGGTTCCCTTGAACTCCACCCG
Source organism: Deinococcales bacterium (assembly GCA_031418155.1). Taxonomy (GTDB): domain Bacteria; phylum Deinococcota; class Deinococci; order Deinococcales; family JAAFIG01; genus JANOWZ01. The sequence continues at coordinate 12,531 of JANOWZ010000561.1, read as the reverse complement.
TTGACCCGGCCTGTACACTGGTCGGTCCGTGTAGACGTACCCCTTAACCTGAGGCGCGGCGTACCCGTTCCAATCCATGCCCGAGATTGCCCAGGCGTTCCCAGATTGCGCCAAGACCGTCGGATTCTGGTCTCGAGCGATGCCAGAATACCGGTACAATCCGTCTGCGTTTGTGCGGCCAGGAACCACCTGCCGGTTGTTCAAAAACCAGACTTTGCTTTCCGTAGGTTGGCCGCTGTAACGGTTTGCGGTGAAAATCACTCCCTGTTGTTTGTTCAAGTCCAAACCGCGTTTGACGACCATGCCCAGGTCCGAAACCAGGACCAGCGTGTTCGATGAGGCGTTGTTCTGGCTGGCCCGCAGCACGTACACACCATTGCCGGGTCTGCCCAAGTTCAGGCCCTCATATCCACCTTTGAGTCGCCTGCTGAAATTGCGAACCAGCGTCGTTCGCGTGCCGTTTGGCACTTTGGGAATGTGTGGATTCTCGAGGTTCGCAAACAATTGTGCCGGTTCGAGCACCCGTTCGAGCCTAAACTGCACCAGCCCACGTTTTGGCACATCGATGCTCGGCGTGACGTTTTGCGTTGGTAGGTAAATTCCACCGTACAGGGAGATGTTTGGCGTTTGGGCCGTGACCAAACCCAAAGCGAGGCTCGAGAGGGCGAGCATGACTGGAACGAGGACGCGATTGAATTTCATATGCCTCCGGGGGTGATGCCTGTTTTCTTAACGATAAGACGCGGCGTGAGCGATTTCTAAGGATTTCGTCGCAATTTAAGAAACGCTCAAGGTCACGGGATGACATGCGACAAAAACCGACTCGAGCATCGACCGTGCATACCGGTCAACCTCGAGCCGAATCGGGGTGAATTACTTGCGTTTTTTGCGTGGAGCCATCGGCGTTTTCATGCGAAGTATCCCCGGACGCGCCATCGAATACTGAATCTGACCCGAAACCGAACTCGCCCGTCGCGTCACCTCGAGCGCCCGACGCACGTTCGATTCACGCAGGCGTTGAATCTCCTCGAGTTCCTTTTTTGTCAAGGCCAACTCGTTCTTGCGCTGCATCTGTCGCGTGCCGACCCTGGTAACCAACGCCTCGAGTTTCGCCTTTTCGCCAGCGAGTTGTTCGCGCAGCGCCTCGATCCGCGCCTTCAAGTCTTCCGCGTTCGGAGCGGTGCTCACGGGTGTTTCAACCGCCGGAACCGGCTCGGGTGTCCCGTCACGTTGTGCGGCAATCTCTTTCAGGCTCAAACCCGAATTGCGCAAACGCTTGACCTCGAGTGCCGAATCCAACGCTGAGGCCATGTACAACTTCTTGCCGGAAACAGAGGTCGCCTCGAGCAGTCCCTCCTTTTCGTAATTGCGTAAGGTGCTCGCTGCAACTTCAGCAATCTGGGAGAGGCGGGTCAGGCTGATGCCCGCCTCGAGTTCGGCGCGAACGGAATCGGAAAGTTTTTTCACGACCCGAGTGTACCGTCCACAGGATCATCCCTCAAGGCTCGAGCAAAACTACTTTTTCGAGGTGGCTCGGTGCGATGTTTGCCCCAACCGTGTTTGAAGCCCGCCGAGCATTGCGCCCAAAAATCCGCCGATCAAATCTGCGAGCCAATCGTCCAAACCAGGACTTCGCAACGGCACGAACGCCTGATGTACCTCGTCCACCGCACCCCAAACGGCGGCGATGGTGAATCCGCCTCGAGCGCTGCCCGTGGCGCGGGTCGCCAGAAATCCCAGAATCAAAAACTCGAGCAGGTGAACCAGCTTGTCCCACGGCGCGGGAATGCCGACCTGCGAACCGGTGCGGCTCGAGAACCACCAGATGCCAGCCGAGTACAGCAGGGTCAGCAACCACCAACCAGGTTTCAAGCGCGATCCTCAAGCGCGTGTTCCACCAGTTCGATCAGGGTTCCAGCGCCCCATTTCGGATGCAGAAAGACCACACGGGTTCCGGCGCGACCGGCCCGAGGTTCGGGATTCAAAAAATTTGCGGACATGCCCTGTAACCGTGAAACCTCAGACTCGAGGTTCTCGACACGCAACGCCACATGATGCAATCCCGGCCCACGCTTCTCGAGAAACACCGCAATCGGTGAATCTGACGCGGTCGGTGCGAGCAGTTCGATCAGGCCAGAGCCGGTCTGGAAGGCACGAACGATCACTTTTTGAGATGCAATTTCCTCGTCTTCACCAAGTTGTTTCAACCCGAGCGCCACGTAAGGCGCACTGCCCGTCTCGAGGTTCGGTGTGGCAATACCCAGATGATCGATGGCGAGGTGATCGAGGTTCATAGCGTTTCACTCTACCGTCAATACCCAGCCTCGAGCCAATCCGGTTAAACTTTTCATATGAAACTTCCGATTGGATTCAGGGCAGCCGGAGTGCGGGCGAACATCAAACCTTCCGGCAATCCCGACCTGGGCTTGATCGTCTCGGGCACGCCCTGCGCTTGGGCGTTCGCGGGCACACAAAATCTCGCGGCGGCGGCGAGCATTCACCGGGCGCGGCGTGTCTACGCAGATGGCTCGAGCCTGCAAGCGCTGGTCATCAATGCCGGAAACGCCAATTGTGTCACCGGTGAACAAGGCGTTCAAACCGATGCACGCATGGCCGAGATCACTGCGCAAGAACTCAATCTCGAACCGAAGCAAATCCTAACCGCTTCAACCGGCGTGATCGGCATGCAACTGCCCGTCGAAAAATTCGAGGCGGGCATTCCGGCAGCACGGGCCGCTTTGCAACTCGAGGTTGAACCCGCCGCCACCGCAATCATGACCACAGACCTCGTGATGAAAACCAGCGAGGCGGTTCTCTCCAACGGTGCTCGAGTTGTTGGGATTTGCAAAGGCTCCGGCATGATCCACCCGAACATGGCGACCATGCTGGCGTTCATTGTGACCGACGCGAAACTCGAGCAGTCCGATTTACGCAAGGCATTTCCGGGAATTGTTGCCCGGACCTTCAACGCTGTGACCGTCGATGGTGACACCAGCACCAACGACATGGCGGTTGTCATGGCCAATGGTGCAGCAGGGGAGACGAACCTCGAGGAGGCACTGATCGCAATCGAATCCGCGATGCGCGAACTCGCTCGAGCCATTGCCCGAGACGGCGAAGGGGCAACCAAACTCCTGACGGTGATCGTCAACGGAGCCCCAAGCGAATCGGAAGCGTTGAGTGCCGCCAAAACCGTCGCAGGCTCGAGCCTATTCAAGGCCGCCGTTTACGGTAACGATCCGAACTGGGGCCGCATCCTCGCCGCACTCGGACGTTCCGGCGTGAGCTTTGATCCAACCAAAGCAAGCGTCAGCGTCCAGAGTATTCCCGTCTTCGCTGGAAAGCCGCTCGAGTTTGACCGCAAAGCTGCATCCCTTGCCATGCGAGCCGAAGAGGTCATCATCACCTGTGACCTTGGCGCTGGCTCGAGTTCAGGAACCGCCTGGGGTTGTGATCTGACCGAAGGGTATGTGCGTATCAACGCCGAATACACCACTTGAACAGGGCTTTTTGCGCCTCCAGGCCGGGTCAAATTCACATCAGCCTCAGGGGAGCCTCGGTTAGCATTTGCCCATGCGCCAACACGTCAGACTGCTCGTGTGCTTATCGGTCTTGATCGCTGGTCAATCGGTGGCTGCCAGCCTGCCAGAACCGCGCATCGGAAAATCCCCCGGAACCTCAAGGATCGTTCTGGATTTGCCGGAAGCTGCGACGTATTCACTCGAGCCGCTCGGGGCTGCGCTGCGCGTGACGTTCCCAGAGCAAAGCTTCACACCGCTCATCAAGAAGATTCGCCAAGCAGAACTCTCCGGATTCACCCTCGAGAATGGCAGCGGCAACGCGATCATGACGCTGGTCACACCGCAAGGCGTGGCCTCACGCAGCGGGTTCCGCGAAAGCGTGCTGCCACCAGCGGCGGGCAAAACCGGCTCGAGATTGGTGCTGGATTTCTCGGGCGCATATGCGGACGTGACACCATTGCAACCCACCGGCATGTTCACCTTTCAGAAGGCCATTGGCACGCGGTTTACCGCCGTGATTGACCCCGGGCATGGTGGCAAAGACCCCGGTGCTCGAGGACTCGTGACCGAAGAGCCACTCAACCTCGAGGTGGCAAAACGGGTCACGGCACAACTGCAAGCGGTCGGCGTGGAAGTGCAATTGACCCGAACGAATTCCGGTACGCTCTCCAACGACAAAGCGCTCGACCTCGCCAGCAGAGCCGCACAATCTCGGGGTAAGTCCGTGTTTGTCTCGATCCACGCGAATGCCCGTCCGCCCAAAAATGCGAACACGACCTTCGGAACCGAAGTGTATTATTTTAGCCCGGACAAAATCCCAAACCTTTTTCCCGTGCCCATCGTGCCAGAACCGTTGCGAGCCCTCGAGCCGACACCGGTCAACGCGATCACCGGGGGGATCGAAAAACTCGGCGAGGCGTTGCAGGTTCTGGACGGCGCACCAAAAGCAAATTTGCCCGGACCACCCAATCAGATTCCACCACCAGCCCCTGGTCCAGAATCAGAGGCCGCAAGTGAACCGGCACAAGATTCAAATGCGCCAACCACCACCCTCAAACCCGCCTCAAGCCAGTCCGAACCAGACCAACTGACCTACCTGCCGCTCGAGCCGTCCAACCTGGCCAACAGCCCAGAACGCGCCATCGCCTCGCAGCAATTGGCGTTGAGCGTGCTTTCACATATGATCGGCACGACCGCCGGATTCAATGGTGGGACACGAAACGCCGATTACTACGTAATCAAAGAAAGCGAATGCCCCGCAATTTTGGTTGAGATGGGATACGTCACGCATCCGGTCGAGGGGGCGCAACTCAAAGACTCCAATTATCTGGATCGACTCGCCTATGGCATTTCTTACGGCGTGCTCGAGTACCTGGAAAACGCCGCAGCAGGTTTTTAGTTCCCCAGTTTTATTTTGCGGTCAGGTTTTTGCGAATCAAGCGGATTTGACCACGATGGTTGATCTCGTCCTCGAAGACATGGAACCAACAAAAGTAATTGTTGCCGGGCTTGTCGTCCCACCACGGGAATTCCTGATGCAACCATTCGTCATCATGTTTGGCAAATTCAGCCAGGGTTTTTGAGCGCACCGTCTCGAGCTGCTCGAGGTAATGCTCGAGGGGTTTATCACGAATGCTTTCGCTCTTTTCACCCAAATCGAGCCCAGGAATCCATTGGGACAATTCTTCGTCATTCGGTTCGCGTCCTTCAAAAGTGATGATTTGATACCAAGCCTCAACCGCTGCGAAATGCTCGAGCAGCATTGCAATCGAGTTTCCGAAACCTGCCGGTCGCTCGTCCAGTTGATCGACTGAAAGCTCACGAACCGCATGAAGCGTGGTGTAACGGGCGTAATTCATCATCGAGATCAACCTGGAAATTTCTGGTGTGAATCCAGGCTGGTCAGCAATCAAATAGAGTCGTTAGCTGTCCATGCGATCACTTTAACTCGGCAGCCACAACCACGCTTGAGTCGGAACCTCGAGACTGACGGTTTGCCCCCGAGTGAAGACCTGATCGTTTGGAATTCGAGCCTCCCACAAATCTGGCCCGACGCGCATGAGCACCTGTTGATCGGCCCCCAAGTACGTTACCAGTTCGACCACGCCTTGCAGGGCTTGGCTCGAGCCGTCGCTGAGTTCGATCACTTCGGGACGCACGCCCAAACGACCTGTGCGGTTCTCGAGGTGCGGTAAATCCAGCACGGTTCCGGAGACGCGGAATTTGCCAGAACCCAATGCCTCGGCGGCTAAGAAATTCATCGCGCCAACGAACGAGGCGACAAACGGTGTGGCGGGGGTGGCATACAAATCCCGAGGTGAACCGAGTTGTTCTATTCTGCCTTTGTTCATGACGACGACACGATCTGACATGCTCATCGCTTCTTCTTGATCGTGCGTCACGAGCAGTGTGGTGATGCCTAGGTCGAGTTGAAGGCGGCGCAATTCGGTGCGCAACTCGGCACGAATTTTTGCATCTAATGCCGATAGCGGTTCGTCCAGCAACAAGACCCGAGGTTCTGGTGCAAGTGCTCGAGCCAGCGCGACACGTTGTTTTTGACCACCGGAAAGCGTTGTCACCGAGCGGTTCTCGAAGCCGGTTAGTCCGACCACCTCGAGCAATTCTTTGACGCGAGCATTCGTTCTGCTCGCATCCCATTTGGCGACACGCAAGCCAAAGGCGATGTTCCCGGTGACGCTCAGGTTTGGAAACAGCGCGTAATTTTGAAAGACCATGCCGACGCGACGCTTCTCGGCTGGTAAGCGCGTCACGTCCTGATCACCAATCATCACGCGGCCAGCATCGGGAAGCTCGAAGCCTGCGACACAACGCAATGTGGTCGTCTTGCCGCAACCGGAAGGCCCGAGCAAACTCAGCATCTCCCCAGGCTTGATCTCGAGGCTGATGTCATCCACCGCCGCCTTGCCGCCGTAACGCCGTGAGATGCCCTCGAGCGTGATGCCGACACTCGAGGTTGATTTTGAAATGGATTGACTCGAGCTTTGAATAGCAGTCATGGTTCTCCCAAAAAAGTGAGGTTGCGTTCTGGTCAGCAAGACTAAGCGATCACGACGGCATCATCGTCCCTCGAGCGTTGCCGCAATTGCAAGGCGAGCGCCCCGAGGATGAAGGCGATGGTGAAGGCGAGCACCGTGATCGCGGCGCTCTTGTGACCGTCTTGCGAGTTGGTCAAATACTGGTAGTACGGCAAGGTTTGCCAAGCACTCCCGACAATCAATTGCGCCAGCGAGAATTCTCCGAAACTCGCGGCGAGTGCAAGCACGCCACCGGAGAGCACTCCGGGCAGCACGCTTGGGAAAATAACCCAGGCGAGGATCTGCAAATCGCTCGCGCCCAAACTGCGGGCTGCCTCGGCGAGACCTCGCACGTCGGCGCTTTCAAAGGCGTTGGCAACGGCACGGTACGCATACGGCATGATCACGACCGTCACGGCAGGAATCAGCAACCAGGGCGTGCCGGAGATGGCGAGTGGCGGGCTCGAGAAGAGTTTGATCAGGCCGACCGCCATGATCACGCCCGGAAAGACGAATGGCCAGAGCGAGAAGAACTCGAGGGCGCTGGAGAGTTTTGGCGCATACAGCGTGATGGCGAACAGGGTCGGCACGAGGAAGAAAATGGCGATGAAGACCGAACTGAAACTGAGGATCAGGCTTCTCGAGATCGACTGCCAGAAGATCGGATCGTTAAACAATTCCTGCCACGGCTCGAGTGAAAAACTCTGTGGCAAAAGGTCGGTCCAAATTTTGGTGAAGCTGTAAAGCAGCGTCATCAGGATTGGCAGCGCGAGGTAGACGACCAACGTCCCAATCAGGGCGCGACGCAAAAACTTCATGTCGTGCCTCGCACGCGCAGGATCATGATGTGCCGCCCTGCAAGCGTGCCGCCCAATTCCTCGAGAGTCGGTACAACGCCAAGCAGGCAAACAGCACCACGGCCATGATGATGGCGAGTGCGGCGGCTCCGCCCGGATCGTATCCAACCTGCCCAGAAACTTGAAAGCCAATCTGTGTCGGCAAGAGGTTGATGTTGCCTTGACTGAGTGCGTAAACCGTGGCATACGCCCCGAAAGAATTCGAGAACAGCAGGACCAACGATCCGAGCAGCGTTGGCAGCAATACCGGAATACCAACACGGAACCAGAACGTCAACGCCGAACCGCCCAAACCTCGAGCGGCCTCGAGCCAGGAACGGTCGATCGCGTTGAAGGCTGGCAACATCAGCACGGTCATCAGCGGCCATTGAAAGTAGAGGTAGATCCAATGCAGATTTTCGCGCCGGTAAATGTCAATTGTTTCAAAACCCAAACGGGTGAAGATCAAATTGATGATGCCGCTCGCACCGAGGAGTACGACGAAGGCGAAGGCCAGTGGCACGCCGCCCGAGTTCGCACCGACACCGGAAACCGCCGTGACAAAACGCTTCAAACGGACATTGGTGCTCGACCACAACGCGCCCGCCGTCAGCGTGCCGAGGATTCCACCCTCGAGCGCCGTCTGAAGGCTGAGGTTCAACGAGTTCGTCAAAGCCCTCAAGAACAACGGTTTGGTCGCCTCACGCAAATGATCAAAGGTCAAACCTTCTTTATTGGTGAAAGCGGTGATGGCAAGCAAGACTCCCGGCATGATCTCGAACAGGATCAGGAAAGCAAGGAACAACCCGGCGATGGCGTAGGTGGCCCAACGTAAATTCACAAGACCTCCCGATATTGTGAAGGGCGCAGCACGCTGCGCCCCTACGGTTAGATTGCTCGAGCGTTACTGGTCTGACCTTACTGGCCGAGAACGTCGGTTGCCCAACGGTCGCCGAGGTCCTTGACAATCGATGGCATTTCCTTCCAAGCCGTGATTGGTTTGACACCACGGTATTGGTAGCTCGGAATCTGCTTGGCTTTGATTTCAGGTGTCAACTTCTTGCGGATGCTGGCGCGAATCGGTTGCGCTCCACCCTCGGCGTACAGGAGTTGACCCTCGTCGCTGAACAAGAATTCCATGAACAGTTTGGCGACGTTCGGGCGGGCCGTGAACGCATTGATCACGGGCGCGTAAGGTCCGGTGGTCGTGCCGTCCAATGGAATGCGAATCTCGAGCGGAACTTCGTTGGCCAGGGTTTTCTTGAAGTTCAAGCCGTTGTAATCCCAGTTGATGCCAATTGCGACTTCACCCTTTTGGATGTTGGCGAGACTCGGCGTGGCGGCGCTGAGGTTGCCGGATTTTTGCAGTTTGGCGAAGAAATCCAATCCCGGCTTGAGGTTCTTTTCAGAGCCTCCGAAGGCGAAAGAGGCGGCGATCACGGCGTACTGCGCGTTCGCGGCCTTGCGCGGGTCGTTGATGGCGATCTTGCCTTTGTACTCTGGCTTCAAAAGTTCCTTCCAGGTGACAGGCACTTTCTTGACCAGTTTTGGATTGACGATGAACGAGACTGCGCCGTAGTACGCGGCGGCGTAATGGCCGTCTGCGCCTTTGGCCCATTCTGGAATTTCGTTCCAGTATTTGTTCTTGTACGGCAGGAACGCGCCCTGTTCGGTGCCAATCGGTCCGAAGGCCAAGCCGACATCGCCGACATCGGCGACCGGAGTGTTCTTCTCGGCGAGGAACTTGGCGATCTCCTCGGCGCTGCTCATGTCGGTATCGGCGTTGGTGACTCCGTACTTCTTGTTGAAGACGGTCCACATCTTTTCGTAATTGAGCCAATCGTTCGGAATGCCGTAAGAGACGATTTTGCCTTCCGCCTTTGCCTTTGTGGCAAGTTCGGCCAAGTCATCTGCCGCGAGAGAAATACCCAATCCAACCGAGAGTGCTGCGCCAACCAAAAGCCATTTCTTCATACGTTCCCCCTCGAGAACCAGAAACTGTTTTACGTCCGGCAGTACAACCTGCAACTGTCAGCTTGTTGTCATGACGCGCTCACTATACGGCACGCCAGCATGACCTGTCACAGGCTTTCACTCAGATCATTCATCTCGAGCCGGAGTCCTGGTTGCGTCATTTTCGAGTTAAAGAGAAAGGCCCGATCCCACCACTGGACCGAGCCAGACAAATCTGGTTGTTTGATCAACCCTCGAGCGAATGCATGAACGCCGCGCCGTGTCCGTTGCCGCCGAGCAAACCGATGCGTTTGCGAACGGCCCCAACGTACTTGTCGGCGATGAACGCATTCATGCCGTTGTCTTGCGCAGTGTCCTTCCATTTTGGATGGCCGCGTTCGAGTTGCTGTTTGGACTGCACGAAATACTCGAGTGCAGCGCGGGATCGGATCAGCAGGGACTCGCTCGACCAGTTGACCTTGACCACCCCGGCAGCTACCGCGTCAAGCAGTGCCTTTTCCGGCAGGCCGCTCGAGCCGTGCAGGGCAATACCCACGGGATGACCTGTGATTCGTGTGGCGAGTTGCTGGTGTGCCGCAACCGTTTCACTCGAGAAGCTCGAGCCGTCCTCTTGCAGTCCGTGTTGCGTGCCAACGCCGGGAGCCCAGAGGTAAATGCAGCCCGGAGCTTGTGATGCCACGCCGGAAAGTAAACGCTCGCCCAAATCGAGTGGCGTTAAACCGTCATCAACGCCAGCCTCCATCTCGAGCGTCACCGGCACGCCAGCCTCTTGTGCGGTCTGGCACAAGGACAGCGTGTGCTTGATGTTGTCTTGCTCGGAAAAATCGCTCGAGTCAAGCGAAACTGTTGATGGTCGGAGCGGCACAGTGACATCCATGATTTTTGTCTCGAGGCCACGGATCGCGTTCTTCAGCAGGGCTATCGCCTCTGGCCCCTTGATGTGATCGGTGTGGTACAAAACGGGCACGTCCTTGTACGGTTCGGAATTGGCCATTTGCGAGATCTGCACCATGTACCGTGCCATGCCGAGGCTCGCGTTGCCAGCGCCGAAACTGCGACCCTTCAACTGCCAGAGGCTCGTCTCGATGATCACCGGCGCGTCCGACTCGCGGGCTGCCTCGAGCACATCGGTGATGCAGCTTGCAGAATCTGCATTGACCGCCAGGATCGCATAACGATGCTCAAGGGCATGGTGGAACAATTGGCGGGATTGCAGCGCATTCAGCAGCATGGATGACCTCAATAATGATTGGACCGTATCTTTCTGAGGCTGAGTTTAACCGCCCAGCGATGTTTTACCAAAGCACAATTTACAACTTTGGTCCAGGTTCAGAAATGTGCACCGAACCGGGCCGAATCTCGAGTTTGGTATTGAAACCCATGATTGGTATTCTTGAGCGATTTTCACAGGTTTTACGAGGTGGGTTTTGAGCAAATTAACAGTCGCAATCGTCGGAGGGTCCGGGTACGCAGGTGGCGAATTCTTGCGTCTGGCACTGCAACACCCGAAACTCGAGGTTACACAAATCACGTCCCGCGCCAAGGCGGGCGACCCGGTGACGTTCACGCATCCCAACTTGCGCGGACGCACGAACCTGAAGTACAAACTGCCCAAGGATCTTGAGCCAGCCGATGTGGTCGTGCTGGCAATGCCGCACCACGAGGCGATCAAGAATTTCGACTTGTACTCGGGCTTGTCCAAAGAGGTCATCATTGACCTCTCGCACGATTTCCGCATCCGCGACCCGAAACTCTACGAAAAATTTTACGAAGAGGCACACCCGCGTCCAGAACTCCTCGAGACGTTCGTTTATGGCAACCCGGAATTGCATAAAGAGGAACTCAAAGGGGCCAGCCGAATTGCCTGTGCCGGTTGCGGTGCGACCGCGATGATCCTTGGGCTGTACCCGCTCTACAAGATGGGCGTGGCGCTGCCGGGGAAAGACATCTTCAGCACCGTCCTGATGGGCTCGAGCGCCGCCGGAGCCGCCTCGAGCGATGCGAGCCACCACCCGGAACGGTCTGGCAGCTTGCGCGTCTTTAAACCCGTTGGGCATCGCCATACCGCCGAGGTGATTCAAGAGGTTCCGGCAAACGTCGGCATTCACGTCACCGCCATTGCCGTCGAGCGAATCCGGGGCATCCTCGCCACCTCGAGCGTCTTCATTCCCGATGGATATTCCGAGCGTGATGTCTGGGGAGCCTTCCGTGAGGTGTATGCCGACGCGCCGTTCACGCGGATTGTCAAGGTCAAGAAAGGCATTCACCGTTATCCGGACCCGAAACTCCTGGATGGCTCAAATTACTGCGACATCGGTTTCGAACTCGACAACGAAACCGGGCGAGTGGTGGTCATCACCGCGATTGATAACTTGGTCAAAGGAACTTCCGGTCACGCGATTCAAAGCCTGAACATTTCTCGAGGTTGGGATGAAACGACCGGGCTCGAGTTTACCGGTTTGCATCCGTAAACCGATTTCTCAAACAACTACTTTTTGGGTTGCTCGAGCCGATGCAGGTTTGGGTGGCCCGAATTGATTTTGATCCGAAATTGACCAAATCAGATTTATGAATTATGCTTTTAGCAGAATGAAACGAATCGTCCCGATCCTGCCATCCAAAAACATCCCCGAATCCCTCGAGTTCTACCAACGGGTTTACGGATTTCACAACGCCTGGGCCTGGACCAAATCGGGACAGCAAATCACGGACTTCTCGAGCGCCGATCCAAGAGACGTTGTATATGGCGGTTGCTCTGAACCCTTGATCGTTCACTTCTGGGTCTGCGAGGAAAAACATATTCTCGAGAGCGCCGGATTTCGGATCGAAGTCGAAGACATCGAAGCGATGCACACGATTTGCCAAGCTGCTAACTGCGTGCATCCAAATGGGCCACTCGAGACGAAACCTTGGGGGTTAAAAGAATTTGGAACACTCGACCCAAGCGGTGTGCTCGTCACAATTTATCAAAACGCAGATTGACTTGCGGTGTCGGTTTGCTCAACCATGTCGCTCGAGCCATTTCTGATGCGCCGCTCGAGCCTGTGTTTCCTGATCGCCATGCCAGGCCGGAACATCCTCGAGATTCCAGTATTGCAAACCCAAATCCTCGTGCGAGCTTCGTAACTCTCCACCAATCACTTCGCACAAGTAGACGACGCTGAC
>JANOWZ010000560.1:0-8092 GCA_031418155.1 Deinococcales bacterium | reverse complement strand
ACGGGAATGACCACCGATGATGCAACCTTCTCGGGCGACACGGCAGGTGAGACACTCGCGCAACCGTCTGGCGATGGGCTCGAGCAACCAATGACGGGCACGGATGCGAATTCGGTCGGGTTCGGCACAGGCGAGGCGATGCCCAATGGTCAGGTCAACGATCAGTTCAACGATCAGACCGGCATGGATTCGGGTGACAGCACACAAAGCGATCAGGCTGCGCAAGCAAGCCACGACCGCCTGACGCGAGGCTTCGACAACCTGATCAAAGATGAGGTCACGCTCGAGAACCCAACAACCGGTGAAATCACGCAGGGCGAGGCGGGCAACAGCAATTACTACCAATCCCCGAGCGTGGATGGTGCAACCGGCGAGGCCACGATCATCGGGGCGGAAGGTGGTTACACACCACCAGCGGACGCAACGCAATTGAACATTGTCGGTTCGGATTCTGGTTCGAGCAGCGTCGGTTCGAGTAGTGCGGACTCGAGCACTGGCAGCACACCTTGAATTCGCTGCATCTTGAGGGCAGCAATCAAATTTCTTTTGGAGGTTTTGAATGAGATACACGTTTTGGTTCTGTATTCCCGCTGCGATTGCGCTGGTCATCCCGAGCGTCCTCGCCCAAAGCCTGCCCGTTCGAGCCGTGCCAAAAGGCATGAGCAGTTGGCCGACCAACGGTTCGGGCCGGGTGCTGTCCACAAAAATGTCTGGAAGCCCGAGCGCCACGAAAATGTTTCAAGGCTTGATGATCGGCATCAAAGGCTATTTCGATGCAACACCAAAACTGCTGAATGCTTTCCGCGATCCTCGAGACAGCCAAGTGCAAGCCTCATTCACCGCCAGCATCAATCGCGTGCCGGTCACGGGCTTGATGGGTGTGGCCACCCAGGGCAATCAGGCCCGAGCCGTGATTCTGTTTGATGCCTCTCGAGACTTTGCTGGATCGGTCAACCGTTTGGTGAGGGTCGCAACCGGTGGTGGCGCACCCGCGGCCAACGTGCAACTGACCCGAGTGAACTTCCCGGACGGTTCGGGCAGCATTGGCCTGGCACCGGGATGGGAATTGAAATACGCCGGTCAGGGCGCGGCAGACATCGCCGGACCACAACCGGGCACCGGTATGAGCATCGGTGCGAATTTGATCGTGCCGTACACCTCGAGCGATCCGGCACAGGCACTTCAAATCATGGCGCAACAGGCGGCACAGCAACAGGGCAAGAACATTCGCCTAACGATCATCGATTCCAAACCAACACCGTGGCAGAACGGCAACGCCTCGTTCTTGCATTACCGCACGCTGATGGATGCTCAGAGCATGGATTACTTCGGACTGTTTGCGATCACGCCATACGACGGGAATCAGGTCTTCTTCTACACCTCGTACATTCAAGCCTCGAGTGCCAACTTCCCACAGGTTTTGCCGGTCGGATTGAAAATCTGGGGCAGTTGGAGCGTCAACCCCGCCGTGTTCGCCGAGCGTTTGAACAAGGCGGCACAATCGATGCGTGAAACGAGCGAGATGCTCTCGAGTGCGAACGCCAACCGCCAGCACGCCTATGACGGCATCAACGCCGGTTGGAGCGAATACTTCCGTGATGTTGCCACGCTCGAGACGGGCGGTGGGGATCGTTCACAGGTTGATGCCTCGTTTGCCAGCAATGTGGTGCAAAACGATCCGAACAATTTTCGCATTGTGCCAGCGAACGAATTGCTGCCGCGTTGAAGATCTCGAGTTCGCACCAGAAAGGAACATCATGAAAAAACTTGTTGCACTTCTTGTTCTCAGCCTGACACTTGCTGCCTGTGGTGGTGGAGGCAGTGGCACACCGAGCGTGACCGTGACGGGTCCAAGCTCGAACCTGTTGAAAATCGGTGAGGCCGTCACCTTTACCGCGAGTTTCAAAGATGCCAGCGGTGCGAGCGTCGCCAAGAACTTATCCTGGACCTCGAGTGCACCGAGCATCGCTGAGGTGGACTCGAGCGGCAAGGTCACAACGAAACGTTTGGGGAAAGTCACAATCACGGCAAGCGGCGACGGTTTGAACGGATCGAGTGCGCTGCAAACCACGTATGGACTCGAGGTGGTCGGTGGCACGTATGACTTCAGCGCGTACAGCGGAAAACCGGCCTCGCTCGAGACGCTGATTCGCTTTCGCACCTCGACGGCGGCCCCCATTGCGGCGAACACGGCCTTCACGGTTTCAATCACTGGGCCGGATGCCTGGAACGGTGGTGTGGCCGTGAATTCAGGACCGTGGAGCATGGGCACGGGTGGTGTGAGCATTCCGCCACAAGTGCTGGCGTTCCCAAAAACGGTGGTGAGCGGCGCGTACCGGGCGAGCACAACGGTCAACGGTGCGACCTACACCTCGAGTTTCACGGTGAATGCGACGCAAGTACAGGCGAAGGTGGACAGCATCACGCAAACTGGCACTGCCACCTCGAGCGATGTGGCGGCCTCGTGGTCGGCTGGGACCGGGGCGACGGCGTATCAAATGCTGGTTGGTGATGTGACTGGATTCAAGAAAATTGTCTACACCGCCGAAACGAACGCGGCCCTGACCGGCATGGGTTTGGACACCAGCAAGCAGAATTTCATTTTTGTTGGGGCCATGAATTTTAAGCATGATGCCGGATTGGATGTCGTTGCCCCGGCGCAATTCAATGTTGGCTTCAACTTCAAGCAAATCACCTTCTGAACCCTCGAGCGAAACAGGGTTAACCTGAAGGCGTGAACAATCCAATCTCGAGCATTCTGCAAAGCAAACCCTGCGTGATCTTGGACGGTGCGATGGCGACCGAACTCGAGGCGCGGGGTTGTGATTTGCACGATCCACTGTGGAGCGCCAAGGTTTTGCTCGAGACACCAGATTTGATTCGGGCTGTTCACAGCGATTACTTTGCGGCAGGTGCGGATTGCGCGATCACCGCCAGTTACCAGGCGACCTTTCAAGGCTTTGCGCAGCACGGTTTGAGCACAGATCAGGCTGCCGACCTGATGCGCCTCTCGGTCAAGTTGGCGTGTGAGGCTCGAGATGATTTCTGGAACGGCACGTCGAGTGGTCGGGTCAAACCATTCGTGGCGGCTTCTGTCGGGCCTTACGGCGCGTTTCTGGCCGATGGTTCCGAATACCGTGGCGATTACGGTTTGAGCCTGACGGAGCTGATGGATTTTCACCGGCCACGCATGGCGGTGCTGGCGAACTCGGGCACGGACTTGCTCGCCTGCGAAACGCTTCCCTGCTTGCTTGAGGCTCAAGCGTTATTAAAAGTGCTCGAGGAGTTTCCAAGCGTGAGCGCCTGGTTCAGTTTCAGTGCCAAGGATGGATCACACACGAATCACGGCGAGTTGATCTTAGATTGTGTAAAGACCCTCGAGCATCCGCAGGTCGCGGCGATTGGCGTGAATTGCACGGCCCCAGAATTCGTAACCGAATTAACCCTCAATGCTCGAGCCGCAACCTCAAAACCGATTCTTGCTTACCCAAACTCCGGCGAGATTTACGACGCGACCCAAAAACGTTGGACGGGCGAGGCGACTTGCTCAAGTTTCGCAACCCAGGCTCGAGATTGGTTCGCGGCGGGTGCTCGGGTGATTGGTGGGTGCTGCCGGACCTCACCGGAACACATACGCGAATTGTCTACCGCAATCGATTTGGGTGTAAATGTTACCTGATCGATAGTGTAGGAAAGCGTGTTCTACGCAATGCTTTCCGAGCTGGAAGTGACCCGTAATAGTTTCAATGCTTTGCCAAGCCGAACCAGATGCACGCTCCATCCCCCATTGCTTCCTGCTGGAAATCCTTCACTCGAACGTTGCAAGCACCGGCCAAACGCTGGCTGGTCTGGCTGACCGTGCTGTGGTGCTCGGCTTTGCCACCTCGAGTGCCAACGCCCAGTACGTCAACCGTTACAGCACCATCACCAGTGGCGCAGTGACCTTTACGGGCAACACGCTCCGGCTGTCCAAAGGGACCAACACCCCCGGCACGAACGGTTCGATTGGCACGTTCATCACGAACGACACCAGCATCCGGGACAACACGTACCCGCTGGGAACGACCGCCGATTGGACCAAAAACAGGTCCGAGGCGACGCTGGTGATTCCGACTGGGGCCACGGTCAAATACGCCGAACTGATCTGGGGCGGCAGTTACGCCGAACTGATCTGGGGCGGCAGTTACGCCCACCCGACCGGCGCGACCGCCAGCGCAGAAAACGTCAAGGCCAGCATTGATTCGTCTGGTGACCGGTCAATCCTCGAGCGAGCCGTTCGGCAATACGAATCTTTCTGCCCGTTATGATCTGGTCAGCACAAGCGGCGCGGCGGGACGGGCTCGGGTCGGCTTGGACACAAGCATTCCACTCGGCAGCAATTGGAGCACACAACTCGGCGGAGAACTCGCGCTGGACGCACCAAATCCGTTGACGGCGAGCGGTTTCCTCGGCTTGGCATACTCGAATGATTCGATCAAGGCGAGTACTCGAGCACAGTTCTCGTTGCAACCGACCGGCATCAAACAGGTTTACACGGCGGGCGCAGTGATTCAACTCGACCCAACCTTTGCGATCAGCCCGAGCATCGAGTACGCGACCTTGCCCGACCTCGAGACGCGGGCCGATGGTGTGCGCGTGCGTGAAGGCGGTCGATTCTCGATTGCCGCCGCTTGGCGAGTGGACGACCTGAGCATGCTGACCAATCACTCTTAACGTTTCGACATTTATGCCCCGAACGGTGACGAGGTGCAGGGCGAAATTCAATTCGGTTACGTCGCCAATGAACGACTCTTCGCTCGAGCGGGCGCGGCCTACAAGTTCACTGGCACCTTCACCGGGCAGGTCGGTGCGGGCCTGACGTACTTCATCACCGATCAGTTCGGTTTGGGCGCAAACGCCGCGTACCAGTTTCAACCTTCGACCGGCACGGGCAAAGTTTCGTTTGGTCTCGAGGCGCGTTTGCGGGTCTTCAACGGCGTGATCCTCTCGGCTGGCACAAACTTGATTGGCTTCGATGGCCTATCCGGTTGGAGCACCGCACCGGGATTCTTCGTGCGGCTCGAGTTCTTGTTCAACGATCAACTCTTCGGCAAGACAAAATAAACGCGACTTGAACGGAATCCTCGATGCTCGAAGGTTCCGTTCTTGTAGTCACAGTCCTGTATTCTCAAGTATGCAGAAACTGAAAGCCGTTTTGGTCGGTTGTGGAGCGATGAGCGGCGCATGGTTGAAAGCCGCGAAAGACATTCCCGATCTCGAGCTTGTCGGTTTGGTCGATCTGCGCATCGAGGCGGCGCAAGCTCGAGCCAGTGAATTTGCTTTGCATAACGCACAGATTGGCACTGACCTTGCAACGATGCTCGAGCAGACGCAGGCGAACATCCTCTTCGATTGCAGCATTCCAGAAGCGCATCACGACAATGCGCTGCTCGCCTTCAGGCACGGCGTTCACGTGCTCGGCGAGAAGCCTCTGGCGCACAGCATTGTGCACGCTCAAGCGATGGTTGAGGCTGCACGCACCGCAGATTGCGTTCATGCGGTCGTACAGAATCGGCGTTTCGATCCGAACATCCGTCGCCTGCGCCGCTTCCTCGAGACGAACGAAATCGGACCGGTCACAACCTTGAACGCAGACTTTTACATCGCCGCGCATTTCGGTGGCTTCCGTGACGTGATGGAAAACGTCTTGCTGCTCGACATGGCGATTCACACCTTTGACGCGGCACGTTTGATCCTCAAGGCCGATCCGGTCAGCGTTTACTGCCACGAGTGGAACCCAAAAGATTCCTGGTACGCGCACGGCTCGAGCGCGATGTGCCTGTTTGAATTCTCTGATGGCAGCGTCTTCAATTACCGTGGCTCGTGGTGTTCGGAGGGTTTTCACACGACCTGGGAATCCGATTGGCGCATCGTTGGCACCAAAGGTTCAGTGCGTTGGGATGGCGGAGATCAGCCTCAGGCCAGTGTCGTCGTGCCGAATTTGACCAACCCAAGCGAGGGTGGCCTTCCAGAGTTTTTCAGTCAGCACCGCGAGTTTGAATTGCCCGCATTGCACGCCGATGATGCGATTGGTGGGCATGATGGCCTGATCAAAGATTTCGTTGATGCAGTGCGAACCGGACGCGAACCAGAAACGGTCTCGAGCGACAACATCAAATCCTTGGCGATGGTGTTTGCTGCGATCCAAAGCGCGAGGCTCGAGCAGAAAGTTTCGGTCGTTTGGGAATGATGTCGTCCCCCCTGTCGTTTGGCTGAACCGTGATCCTCGCTTCGTCACGGCGGGCACCTTGTTAACCGTAGGGGCGAAGCATGCTTCGCCCTCGCCAGCAGCACGGTTGGAACCCAGATTTCTCGAGAAGCATTGTGTCTTGATAGATTGTTCCGATGCCCGTCTCGAGCCCCCGCGTCTTTCAAAATCTTTCGCCTTACACCCGAGGCAGTTTGTTTTACTTGGGCTACTGGGGTGTCGGTGGCGTGTACCTTGGGTTCGTGAATGTCTTTTTTGCGCAGATCGGTTTGGATCTCACGCAGATCGGATTCTTGAGTGCACTCGTGCCGTTGCTGGTCCTGACGCTCGCGCCGCTCGTCGCGGGTTGGGCAGACCGTCGTGCGGTTCGGGTGCGTTTGGTGGCGTTCGGTTTGGCCGGTTTGGGCGTTTCGATGATCGCGTTGTTTTTTGCTCGAGGCTTCATGCCTGTTTTGATTGTGTACGCGCTTTTCGCGGCGTTCACCAGCGTCGTGCCGCCGGTCGCGGATGGCCTGATCGTGCGCATGGCGGTCAAGCACAAGCTCGAGTTTGGTCGAATGCGCTTGTGGGGCAGCCTGAGCTTTGCGATCACGTCCGCGCTGTCCGGGTGGTTGTGGGGTCAGGTCGGTTATGCGCCAATGTTTCTGATTTCTGGCGCACTGTTTTTGCTGCTCGCACCGGTCGCACTCTCGCTCGAGGAGGCCAGCCTCGCGCCGGTTCGGGCCAAGTTTTCGGCGGGCAACATCTTGCGCGATTCGGGCACGTTAACAGTCTTGTTGCTCTCGCTCGTGGTTGGTTTGGCGCTCGGACTTTCGACCCCGTTTCTGGGTGTGAACATCGAACGCCTGGGTGGTTCCGCGTTTCAGATCGGTTTGCTTTTTGCCGTGATCGCCATTGCCGAAGTGCCGGTGATGAGGCTCGAGGCGAGGTTGGCGCGGGTTGTGGGTGATGCTGGCGTGCTGGCGATTGGAAGTGCTTGTTTTGCTGGGGTTTACACCGCCTTCGCCTTGGTTCCCGATCCGAATTGGTTGATCGTGTTCAGCTTGCTCGAGGGTGTGGGGTTCGCCTTGTTTTTCGTGGCCACCGTGCGCATCGTTGATGATCGTGCCGAGGCGGGACGCTCGAGCACCTTGCAGTCGATTCGTGGCGCGTTGACCTTTGGCATCGCCCCGTTGCTTGCCAGTCCGAGCGGTGGCGCAATTTTTGCCGCGATTGGTCCGGGCGTGTTTGCCATCACTGCCACGTTGATGCTGGTCGCGGTTGGCATCGCGTTTGCAAGACGAAATACCTTGCGCTCAAACCTCGAGTAGAAAATGGCTCGAGCTTTATTTGATGCGGGCGGCTTTGGCCGTCCAACTCAAGCCACGAAACACTCGAGCACCACGACGGGCCGCAAATCTTCTTGAGGCGTAGACATATACCCATACCCGGACGCGCACGCCGCGCACCGTGGCCCACCAAGCCTTTCGGTGGTATTCGTAACCCTCGAGTTCCAAGTGATCGAGCACGCGCAGCGCGTCGTCCGGGTGAAGTTCGCTGCCACCGAGCCGGTGCAATTCGCCCAAGACCAATCCGCCCGAGCCTGACTGTTTGACCAAGAGTGGGTACGGGTACGGTCTGATACCACCTCGAGCACCGTGACGTGGTTTGGTCGGTAACTCGAACAACCGAAAGCCGCGCAGGTAGGCGGCTTGGATGCGGTCGCTGCCCGCGCCGCGCATGGCTGGCGCATTGACCAATCCGCGTTTCAGCGTGCCATAGACAAAAATAATTGGTGCTTGCGAGTTCATTCGGAAGCCTGTGCCCACCAGAAGGAAAGCACGTTTGAGCCGTAGACGCGCCGCT
>JANOWZ010000559.1:0-1543 GCA_031418155.1 Deinococcales bacterium | reverse complement strand
TTGAACTGTGATATCGGGTGTGATGCTTGACGGGCAACCCGTGCCATCCAAATGCAAGTGTCGCAAGCTCGAGAAGTACAGCGAGGCTGAATTCATCAAGGCCATCGGTGTTCTCGAGGTGCAAGCTGCACCCATCGTCGGTTCGCCAACCACTTTGGCACGACGCGCCGATTGCAGCATTTCAGCAAAGCCTTCTCCCGCACTGAAGGTCGCACTCGAGACGAGCACAACGACAGGTCCAGTCCAACGGGCGGGTCGCTCGAGTTGGCTTTCACCGTGGTACTTCGAATCGGTGGATTTGTACGAATCCATCTTGCCGTTGTCGTAGGTGAAAGTGAACTTGTAATCTCGGGCCTTGTTCTCGAAGATTTTGCCGATCTTGCCGAGGAAGGCACCAGCAACGCTGATCGTGGCGAACATATCGCCACCGTCGTTAAAACGCAGGTCGAGCACCAAACGTTTGATGTTCTTTTTGGATGCCTCGAGAATCAAGTCATGGACCACCTGATCGGTTGTGGTTGAGCCATCTCCAGGGCGGAATCCTTGGAAACTCGGAATGGTGATGATTGCCGTTTGAGTCTCGAGTAAGCGGAGCGTCGGTTTCCAGAACGCCGAGAGAGATGGGGAAATTTCGGCTTTTTTTGTAACTTGACCGCGCTCGAGTGTCAGAATCCTCCGCTTGCCATTGGCTTCATCGGCACTGAATTGATTCATGGTCTGGACTGGATCACGAACAGCACTGCCATCAATCATGGTGATGCGGTCACCAACCAAAACGCCCGCTTTGGCGGCACTCGTTTCTGGCTGCACAAACCCGACGATCAAACTGCCTTGCAAGCTTATGAGTCGCAACCCGTATCGGGACCGGTGCGTATCGCGCCCGAGTTGCCCGACAGCGGATTCTGCCGTGGCGGTCTCGAGCGTTGAGGTCATGAACAGGTGTGGGTCTCGGAACTCGGCAAGCATCGCCCGGATCACGGGTTCGGCGATGGTGTATGCGCAGGTTTTGCCTGCATTCGTGCATTGAGCCTCGAGTTGGGCTTTGTACTTCTTGGTGATGCTGCCCAACTCGAGGTTGTTCGGGTTGATGTACTCCGTCTCGAGGCGATCAACGATCTGTCCGAACAGTGCGAACGCGGGCGAATCTTGTTGTGCCGTGACCAGGCCAAAACTGGTGAGGGTGAATATCACGGCGTTTTTTTGAGTGCGTTTTTGCATCATCACCCACGTCCTTTCATCAGGTCAGCTTGGTCGAAGTTTCAGCGAGTGATGGGCAATTTAGCAACCACCGCCACCACTGCTCCCACCACCACCGATGGGACTGGGGTCATGGTCTTGAATACTGCACGAGGTCATTCGAGCCTCAGAAACCATTGGAAGTGCGGCAGCGAAGATCAACAGCGCCAGAACGATCCGAATTGCTTTCATACGATCCTCCTTCTGGGAACAATCGCTGTCCCCTCGAGACCAAGAACACTGCCCGATGCCAACTCAATGTCTTGCTCGAGTTGGACCAAGCTTGGGAGTTGATCGACCTGTTGCA
>JANOWZ010000558.1:0-9213 GCA_031418155.1 Deinococcales bacterium | reverse complement strand
TGCTGGTTTATGAGCAAGAACGGAATTGATCGTGACGAACGATCCAAGTTCACTGGGTTCGGAGGCTGTGCGGTTTGCGCTTGGCTTTCGTTGGAGCGACCATGCCCGTGAGGTGCGTCTTATGGTCAAGAAAGGTGGAGCGGTTTCATCGGGAAGTCAAGCAGGTCACTGGGATCGAATCGTGCGAATGCCGAAGTGCTCAAGCACAACGCAATCATGTGGGGTGCGCGTTGCTGGTGTGGGTGTTCTTGAAACGTCATGCTCGAGCGTGTTTTTCGACGGTGTACGCGGTGAGGCAGGGGTTGCTGGATGCGTACATGCGGCGGGAACTTCAGCATCCTTCAACCAAGTACGCCGCGTAAGTCGTGTGCTTTGACGCTGATCGGATTGATCTTTTTGGTCAAAGGGACCGAGCGCAAGCTGCTGTCGATTGGCTACGGCTTTCTGACACTGTTCGCATTTAAAATCAGTTCGGTACTGATTGCATCGGCGGTGGACATCGGTTTGGCGTTCTGGTTGCGGGCGCAAAAATAAGCTCGAGCCAGCACAATCTCGAACAAACGTTAACGGATGATCTCGAACACGAAATGCTCGAGGTCTTCGGCCAAGATCCCCTTCCACGCGGTTTGCACGGCGTTCAACGATCCGGGCAGCGCGAAGAGCAAGGTTTTGCCATTGCCGCCCAACCCCGCTGTGGCCCTCGAGAGGATCGCCGCACCACGAACCTCTTGATACGAGAGCATCCTGAAAATCTCGCCGAATCCGGGCATGGGTTTTTTGATCAAGCTTTCGATCACTGGAATCGTGTTGTCCCGCTTGGCGATCCCGGTGCCACCCGTGGTGATGATCGCTTGAATGTCTCCTCGGGCTAGCCAAGCCTCGAGCGTTGCCCGAATCGCATCCGAATCGTCCTTGACAATACTTCGCACCAAGACTTGATGCCCGCCATCCTCGAGCACGGTCTTCAAATACTCGCCCGCCGTGTCCGTTTCGAGGGTTCGCGTGTCCGAAATGGTCAGGATCGCGGTGCGAATGGTTTTTGGGGCGCTTTCACGGTGTTGGGTGCTGCCGGTGGTCATACGCCATCCTAGCAATCAAGTGTTACTTTTCCGCTACACTCGAGGCATGTCACGTATGGCTCCCCAAGATGCCAAACGCCTGAGTTTCGGGGAGTACCTGGAACTCGAGGAGCGCAGCGGCACCCGGCATGAATTCGTTGATGGGTTCATGTTTGCGATGGCAGGTGCAACCGACAACCACAACCAGATTGCCCTCAACATCTCAACCCAAGCCAGACTGAAATCCCAAGCCTCAACCTGTCTGGCATACGCATTTGACATGAAAGTACGCACGCTGGATGGAACGGGCTACTACCCCGATGTCTTCGTGACTTGCAATGAACCGAACGACGGATCGAAAGTGAAATACAACCCATGCTTCATTGTCGAAGTGCTCTCGCCAAGCACGGAAGCCTTTGACCGTGGCGAAAAGCAGTTGCGTTACCGGCAAATCTCGAGCTTGCAGGCCTATGTCTTGGTCACGCAGCATCGCAAATTGATCGAGGTCTACCGCCGTCTTGCCGATGGCACATGGCGTTACGAAACACTCGAGGAAACGGGAATGCTCGAGTTGCCGTGCATCAATTGTTCCATGACGCTCGAGGACGTGTACGAAGACGTGGAATTCCAGAACTCAATTCCACAAGATTCAATCCAAGAGTAACGGCGCGACCTCACCGAATGGAAATTGCTCGAAGTCCAAACCTCCGGGCGTGACAACCCACAATGTTGGGGCTTTTGGTGCTTCTTCCGGGAAATCTCCGAAGCCATCGGTCAGGTAAACGATTACGCTTTGCTGATGCGGCTCGAGGCGGGTTTCGACGGCGGTAAAAAATGGTCGGAAGTCGGTGCCACCACCACCTTGTGGCGCGGGAAAATCACCATCTCGAGCCAGTTCGTGCGGGCCGTACACGTCAGCATCTGCGTAGTACAGATCGACTTGCACATGCGGGTAGGCTCGCATGATGCCGCGCACCTCACCGAGAAAGGCTTGCACTTGACCATCATCGACGCTGCCGGACGTGTCCACACAAACGAAGACGCGCACGCTCTCACCAGACAAACTCTCGAGGTAGTAACCACGTCCAACGAAACGCCGGTCGAACTCCTCGAAATCGGTTGGAGTGCGCACCAGGTATCGCCACAACAACGTTCGCCAATCCAACTTTGGCGCTTGCACCTGACCAAGAAGACGCTCGAGGCCCGCTGGCATCTTGCCCTGACTTGAACCTCGAGCCACTACGCTCGCCTGTTGCGTGGCGCGTTTCCAATGCTCCTCGATCTTGCGTTTCGCCTGCTCAGAAAGCTGACCCTCGTTGGGACGCGGACGTTTCTGCTTGCCCGAACCTGGTGTTCCAGAACCGCCTTCGGAATTTTCACCATCGGCATCGCTCGGCGGACCATCCATCAAATCAGGATTCGAGAGTTCATGCTGCTGTTCCTGACGTGGCAAAAGCGCGTAAACCTCTTCGACGCTGTAATGCTCGAGGGTTTCATCACGGATCGTGCCTTCGGGCAGTTCAAAACCGTTCTGCATCAGGATGCCATTGACGACCACATCGGCGGCGATGTTCCAACCTTTGGCATCCCTGGCTCCACGGCGCGGCACGTGAACCAGCGCGGCGTGCAAGACCTCGTGCAAGAGAACCGCATCGAACTGAATTTGCGGCAGGCGCGACATGAACAATGGGTTGTAAAACACATCCATGCCGTCGGTCGCAGCCGTTGGCAACTCGAGGCTGGCACGAAACCGGGTGTACAACGCGAGCGTGGCAAAGAACGGGGTTCGCATTCGCAAACGAAGCAAACTCGCGCTGACCTCACGCTCGAGGTTTGGAACCGTGATGATTTGCGGTTCAGGATTGGGCTCAAGGTTCGGTTGCTGATCTGGCATGGATTGGCCTTTCAGTAGGGTGCGCCGTGCGCACCAAGCATCGCAAACCGGTGCGCACGGCGCACCCTACAAACCTCGAGCCACGAGTTGTTCAATCGCTGCGGCCCGCACAATTCGGTTCGCGTCCGTGGTCATGGTTTGCAGGACCTCGAGTGGCAGGTTCGGGTTGTGGGTGATGGCGAGGCGTTCGCGCCATTCGAGTGAATTCTTGTTGCGATTTTTTCGCAATTCTCGGGTGGGGAACAGTGGGTGCATCAGTGCAATCATGCGGTTAAATGGTTCTCGAGCGCGGGCGAGTTTTCCAAGCACGTTGCGACGTTGCGACTCGAGGATGTTGGCGGGCAAGTGCGAATTTCGCAGGGCGGCATTGCGCACAAGTTCGTCGCT
The DNA here is from genome assembly GCA_031418155.1 of Deinococcales bacterium. Lineage (GTDB taxonomy): Bacteria > Deinococcota > Deinococci > Deinococcales > JAAFIG01 > JANOWZ01. The sequence goes on along the minus strand of JANOWZ010000558.1, from coordinate 5,874 downwards.
GTCGGTCAAGAATTGTTCGAGCAATTCTTGGCTGATGCTTGTGTTTGTGGCAACGGCGGCACGAACGTCACGGTCGGAATCTTCGGCGAGAAGTTCAAGCGCATTCAGGGCGACAGATGGGTTTTGCGCAACGGCTTGACGCACGTGCCAGTCTACGTCTTGTGCGAGTGAGTGCAGAATTGTGCCGGTTGTGCTCGTGTTTGTAGCGGCCAGTGTTCGGGCTTGAACACCCTGCGAGGCCAGCATCTCGAGGTGATGCTGCTCGAGCGTAGGATCGTACCGTTCGGCACGTTCGATGATCTCGAGCATCGCCCGTGGGGCTCGAGGGTGATTTCTGGCGGTGGCGCTAAGGTCGTCCTCTTCATCACACAGAAGCGAAACGATGGCCTCCTCGGTCACGTCGTCACGTTGCAACAGGGCACGACGCACCTCACCGTGCGGGTCTCGAGCGAGCGCCTCAAACATGCTGTTCACGGTGTTTTGGTGCGCAGCGATGGCGGTGCGAACATCATGGTCCGTGTCCTCGAGCATTTTTTCGAGCACGCTGGCGCTTGAGCTTGGGTTTTGCGCGACAGATTGCCGGGTGCGCCAGTCCTCGTCCACACTCAGGTCAAGCAAGGTTTTTTCGGCGGTGTTCGGGTGTTTCGCGGCGAGCAGTTTGGCCCATTCGCCGCCCTGTGCCAATTGCTCGAGCACGCCAGCTTGCAAGCTCAAATCTTGACTGCGGGCACGACGGTACAGTTCGCGCAAACTGCCCGGAACGTTCTCGAGCGAGGCGAACCATTTCGAGAACAGCACCTCGAGCGCGGATTCTGGAATGTTCGGGTTCTCGGCAACGGCCTGTTTCACGTCACGGTCGGAATCGAAAGCGAGTTTCTCAAGGGCGACCTCTGGTGTGTTCGCGTTGCTGGCGACCGCTTGGCGCACGATCCAGTTGCTGTCCTCGGCAAGAAGCGCGAGCAAGTCTGTGGTGACTCGAGCGTTCAAGGCAACGAACTTGCGAACCTCGTGGTTATTGTCGGCGGCAAGCGTCTCGAGCACGGCGATTGAAACATTTCGATTCGCGGCGACGGCGCTGCGCACATCGGCATCGGAATCTTGGGCGAGCACCTCGAGCACATTCGCTGGCGCAGATTCGTTGCGGGCAACGGCTTGGCGCGTGTACCAATCTTCATGCGCGGCCAACCGCTCGAGGGTCACGGCGGGCATTTTTGGGTGTTGTGCCGCAACGCGACGCGCCCATTCGCTGCTCTCGGCGAGCTTCTCGAGTTCTGGCACGGTTAGGTTTGCATCCAGGGTTTTGGCACGCTCGAGGTCGTCGAGCAAGTTTTTGGGTGCGTGCGGATGCTGCACCGCCACGGCACGGACTTCTTCACTGGTGTCACCCAGAAGCCGCTCGAGCGTTTCGGCATTCAAATGCGTGTTTGCGGCAATCGCGGCGCGAACATCACGGTCGGAATCTTGCGCCAGTTTCTCGAGCAGTTCGCCGCTGAGGTTTGGGTTGCGGGCGGCGGCTTCACGCACGCGCCAGTCTTCGCTTTGTGCGGCCTTCTCGAGCAGCATCAACGGCGCGTTCGCCTGTTCCACCGCAAGTTTGAACGCCCACACGCCAACGTCACTGGCCCGTTCGAGTTCGTCTGGAGTCAGGTTCGTTTCGCCAGCCTCAAGCCGTGCAACCAATTCGAAGCGTTCGCCCGTACTGCGCAGGTTGGCGCGGGCGATGGTGCGAACGTCCTCGTCGTCATCGGCGGCCAGTTTTTCAAGGATGCTCGAGGGAACACCGGCATGTTGGCCCACACCCTTGCGCACGTCCGCATCGTTGTCCGTGGCCAGCACCTCGAGCACTTCCGGCGTGGCGAGGTTCGCAACCAGCAGCGCCTTCAAGGTTTCGGTGTCACGCTCGAGCGTTTCGTCTTGCAGGATTTGTGTCAACGTCATCGTCCCAACCCCTTGTGTTGGCTCCCGGTTGGAATTGACATGCAGTTGCGCCGCCCGAGCCACGTTCGCGTCATGGTGGTCACACAACCGCTCGAGCATGGCCTGAAGTGCGCCACGGTTCGCGCAGACAGCCAGCAGCGCCTCGTCGTTCCCGAACTGTTCGGCCCAACGCAGAAAGCCCTCAGGCGCGTTCTCGCAGGCCAGCATCCTCGAGCGAGCCCACACTGGCAAATCCGCAATGAAGTTTGGATTTTCGAGCGACAACAAATCGAGGATTGGATTCGCAAAGAACGCTTCTGGAAACATCACGCTCAAACGCTCAAGCACCCGTGAGGGTGTGTTCGGATTCGCCGCAACCGCTTGCCGAATCGTAGCGTCACGATGAACCGAAAGCACGGTCAAACGCGCCGGTGATGTCAGCACATCGTTGGCCTCAAGCAGCAAATTGTTCGTGTCTTCGGGCATCGTTGGCCTCGGGAGAAATCAGGGAAAAGCTGAAAGGGTAAAGCTCAAAGTAAACGCATCTGATTGACCAATTCGAGAAAGTCTCGAGATCTTACTTTCCCTTTTCACCTTTGACCCTTCACCTGCCGTTATAGCCCGACGAGCTTTCGGTACTCTTTAAGAAATTCTTGCAACCTCGAGTCTTTCTGCACCATCTGCGCCAGTTCGCCGAGTTGCCCGCGTGTGCGCAAGCGTCCGAACATGTCCACGGCAAACAGTTGCACCCATTCTGGGCTGGCGACATTGGAAAGCCATTGGAAGGCGTGAAGCGCGTGCTCGGCGGTTTCGGCACGCATGGTCAGACCAATCACGGTGGCGTACCGTGAAGATGGTTCCTCTGGGAAAGCCATGTCTTTGGCGCGACCCTCGAGAATCGGATCGAGCGCGGGCAGCATGTCGTAAACCTGGATGAACGCGGCGAATTCGGCGGCGGCCCCGGCACCAACCACGGCAGAAATCTCGAGACCGGCGTTGAGGAGTTTGCTCGCCATCTCCCAGGATCGCGGGCTCGGCCAGGCCGGGTGCTTGCTGTCGAGGGCGTGCAGCAATTGCGGGCGGAACGCGAGGAACGCCAAGATGTGCTCGTGAATGCCAGCGGTGAAGCCGTACAGTTTGAAACTCTCGAGGTCCGGTTCCACCTCGAGATGAAGGAATCGGTTGGCGAGCGGCGCTGGCATGTCGAAAACACTGGCGCGGTCCTCTTTGCGGTTGCCTGCCGCCCAAATGAACCAACCATCGGGAAGCAGATACGAGCCAACCTTGCGGTCCAAGATTAATTGTTGCGCCATGCCCTGCATGGTCGGTGGAGCCATGTTCAACTCGTCCAGGAACAAAATGCCTTTGCCGGATGTCGGCAGAAATTCTGGCGGATACCATTTGCTCACGCCGTTCTCAGGCACGGGCAATCCACGCAAATCTGTTGGCGCGAGTTGCGAGAGGCGCACATCGACAAACTCAAGGCCGAACGCCTTCGCGGTCTGCGCGACAATGCTGGATTTGCCGACACCGGGCGCACCCCAAAGCATCGCTGAGAGTTTGAGATCATGCTTGACGAGTTGTCCGAGATAATCTGCGAGCGCAGTGGGGGTCACGCGCACAGGCTAGGGGTTCCAAAATGAACTTCAGTAGTCCAGACGACTAAAGGGCGGAAAGGGCAGAGAAAAGAGGAAAGGTTAAAGAGAAAAGAAAGGGCAAACGACAAAAACCTCAACTTTTGGCTGTTCCTTTCCTCTTCTTTGACTTTCCTCTGCCGTTGTCCGGGAACCTTCACAGCCTTTCCCGCATCCAACCCCTAGAATGACGCTCACCTTGATCAACAACCAGCCATTTCTCATGGGAGTCAGCCCCGGCCCGCTCGAGCAAACCGAAATGCTCTCCGATGCGGCGCTGGTGACGTTGGCCCGCAGTGCCAAGGCACCATCCGAGCGTGACACTGCGTTTGATGAACTGGTGCGACGGTACGCGCCTCGGCTTCACGCGGTCGCCTCGAGAATCGTTGGCCGCGAAGAGGCGTTCGACGTGGTTCAGGATGGCTTCTTGAACGCTTACCGGGCAATTGGCAACTTTCGTGAGGAGGCGCAATTCAGCACCTGGATTCACCGGATTGTGCTCAATTGTGCCTATGCGAGTCTGCGCCGCAACCCGAACGCCCACAACGACCTTGAGGTTCCAGCCGAGGTGATGAGCGATCAGGTCACACCGCTCGAGGTGGCCGAAAATCGGGATTTGCGTTCGGCGTTGGAACGGGCCTTGCAGCAGATCAAACCAGAATTTCGGGAAACCTTCACGCTGGTCGAGTTTGGCGGCCTCGATTATGCTGGTGTCGCCGAAGTGCTCGAGGTTCAGGTCGGTACGATCAAGTCGCGCATGTCGCGGGCGCGGGAAGCATTGCGGGCGATTCTCGAGGCGGAAGGGTTCAAGCCATGAATGACAAATTGAACAATTTGAACCGGCCCGAACTCGAGCCAAGTGAACTCGAAGTTGAGACTCCTGAGGATGCAAGTTGGGCGAACTTCCTCTCGAGTGCCGCCAGTGAAAGCCAATTGCAAGCCATCAATGACGATGAGGCCGTGATTGCTCGCACGCTCGAGTTTTTGAAACGTGAACGCAGCGGGCCACCAGTATTTGATCAGATCGGCGATCCGGTTTGGGCGGCACGCCTTTCGAGCGCGGCTCAACTTCGCATTATCGATCATGATGCGACCAAAGTTGTGCTCGCCGGATTGCAACGCGAACAGGCACGCTCGAGACGCGCCCATGTGATTCAACTTGGCACGCGCTGGTTGGCTGCAACGGGCTTGGTGGCTGCTGTCATTGCCGGTGTGCTGCTGCGAGCACCGGCAACGGCATCCGTCGATCCGAGCGAGGCGTACCAGGCGTACCAGGAAGCCAGCGAGGGCTGGTGATGCTCGCTCGAGCCGTAATCATTTTGGCTTTGATTTTCGGTTTGGCGTTCGCGCAAGAATTACCGAAAGTCCGACCACTGCTGAACAGCGTGTACGAAAACGAAGCAACGACCGTCTCGACCGGCGAAGTCCTCGAGACGCAACTCTTTCCGCCGCGCAAACAGGCAGATCAAATCCTTGGCGAACTGCCGTTGCTGCCATTGATGATTCTCGAATTGATCGAGGCGAATTTTCGTTTGCAACTCGAGGAGGGCAAGAAGATCGTGGGTCGTGACACGTACAAGCTCTCCCTCGAGCCGAGGAACAAAATCGCGCCGCGTTGGACCTTCTGGGTGGACCGTGAATGGCGCAACCGGCTGGCGTTCGAGGAAACAGATTTCGCGGGCAACGTCACGGCCAAAGCGCAATTCATTGGCATCAAAGGCGCACCATCACCTCGAGAAAAACGCAAAGGCAGACGCGCTCCACTCAAACCCGAACTCGAGAAAAACGTGCTCGGCACGTTAAAAGGTTTGAGTTTGCCGGAAGGTTTCCGGGTGCTTGGGGCGCAGATCAAGGACGCGAATGGCCAGCGTCGCCTCGAGATTCGGGCCAGCAATGGCTTGTCGGTGATTGCGTTGGTGCTCGCGCCGAACCAGACGAAGTCCGGTCCAAAACTGGCGGTTCGGGATGTCAACGGTGCATGGGTTTGGGTGATTGCGAACCTGCCCAAAGCGGACCTCGAGCAGATTGCAAACAGTGTCAACGGTCCGATCAACCTGCCAGAATTGATTCAACGATTGGGCTTGCCGGAACCGCAAGCGAAATAAAGCCCGCCGTCGAATTTCGACGGCGGGCTCTCGGATGTGAAATTCTGATTGAACGCGAGGCTTCAAAACAGCCTCGGGGTTTACTTACCCTTCATCGAACCCATCGCGACCTTGTCCTGCGCGACCACAAGATCGAAGGCCATCGCATCCTTACCATCGAGCGTGCCCATGGCGAAGATGCTGTACGATTTGCCCGCCGCAATTGATACGCCGCTCAG
>JANOWZ010000557.1:0-16096 GCA_031418155.1 Deinococcales bacterium | reverse complement strand
AGCTTGGCGAGCGTCTCGCGGATGTGAAACGGGCGAACGTCTCGAGGTTTGAGCTTGCCGATGTGCTTGAAGACGGCCTTCAATTCGCTGCGGTACGAGCGTTTGGTGTTGGTCGCCAGGTTCGGTTGCCGCTCGAGCCATATGAGCGCGTACTCTTCCAGGGTGGTTTTGTCGGGTGGGGCGAGCAGACCCTTTTCGTGATCGCTGATCGCGGAGGCGAGGGCTTTGCTTGCCGCAGTCTTGTCCTTCTCGGTGCCCGAGCGAACGATGCGTTTGCCTTCGTGGTCGTAGCCGAGTGTGACCTGCCACGACCATCTGCCGTTTTTACGGCCCCAAACCGTGCCGAGCCCGTTGGCTTTACTCTTCGTGCCGCGTTCTTCGGGTTGTTGCTTTTTGGCCATCCTCAATCACCTCGAGTTTGATGCGCACACCGAGAAACTCGAGGATGTCTTTCCCCGTCTCGGTGAGGAGGGATTTCTTGCCGGTGAAGTACGGGTTGACCGTTTGCCGGGTGATGCCTTTGCTGGCGGCAAACTCGCTCTGCGTGACCCGGCGTGCCTGCATGATGTCCATGACCTGATCGATCAACTGCTGTTCAATGTTTCTCACCCCTTGAAGGTATCAAGTGTAATCCCTTTGGGCTGACTGTAATCCTGAAGGGCTTACAGTTCGGGCCGCATAGAAGATCAGAGCAACGGCCTAACGACCAAACTGATTGGTTTCCCAATGCTCTAACGCCTCGAGCGGAATCCGAATCACCGGCCTACGACTCCCCGGTGCTCCGATCTTCACGGCGGGCAAACGCTTCTGAGAAATCTCTTTGTAAATCAATCGGGCGTGAACCCCGAAACGTTTCGCGGCAGCCTCAACGGTCAAATACGTTCGGTTCTGGACAGGTTCCATCGTGTCTCCTTGGGGTCGGATGTGAACTGAATCCGACGCACCTTCACGGTAGACACCGACCGAACTGCCCTACTCGCGCCGTCCCGCCATCCAATGCCCAATGTACACACCTTGCAATCGCAATTCGTACTTGCTCGAGGCGAAGCGAGCACCGAGCGGGTTGTACGACTCGAGCACGACCTCTTCACGCAATCCGGTATTGAAAGATTTGAGCACATCAATGCCGAGCGCCGTCACCCAGACTGCAACGATGTCACGTTTGGTCGGCTCGAGTTTCGAATGCACAGCCACAAGACTGCCAGCCGGAACGGACTCTTGAACATCTGGACTGGTCATCGAATCGCCGACCACTTTGACCACGAAGACATCGCTCGCGTTATACGGGTGCTTGCGGCCAATCGGATGCAAGATGTCTGGCGGAATCTCAATCCAAACCGGTTTCTCGAGGCTACGATCTCGCAGCGGTTTCCGCGCACGGGCCGCATGGATTTCACCCATGTACCGAACCTTGGGGAACGTCGGCATTTCCGCTCGAGTTCCAGTCAGACTTTCTGGCAGCAGCCCGAGATCGGCAAACATCGCTCGAGTGTTGACCCACCCTAACCACACGGCAAACTCTTCCACCGAATCTGGTTGCACAATCAATTGCCGTCGCAATGCCCGATCTGGTTCGTGGAACAACTCTTGAGATGCCCATGCTCGAGTTCGGTTGAAAATTCGGGCCGCTTCGTGCTGGCTCAACCCGCGTTCTTTGAGGCGGGTGCGCAGAAGCGTATTGACGTGTTCGGCTAGGTTCGGATCGCTTTTCATGGACGCTTCACCTTCTTTGACTGACTCAGAATACCCCGAAATTATACTTCTTGTTAACCATCTTTGAACTATGTTCAGGTCATTTCCCATTGCTAAAATTACGTCCATTTCGTACTCTGTAAGAATGAACCCCGGACTGAGAATCAGATTGGCCCGAATAGCACGCGGATTGACCCAAGAAGAACTCGGTCAGTACATCCATCGTACCAAAACCACGGTGCATCACTGGGAGACCGAAAAAACCAAGCCGACCATCGAGACGCTCAAGAACGTCGCTCGACACCTTTCTGTTAAAGAAAACTGGTTGATCTTGGGTCAAGGTGAAATGCTCGAGGCATTCATTGAAGTATCCAAGCCAGCAACTGATGTTGCACAGGCAGCGTGATCGGCATGGAATCAAATCCGCTCTAGCCAACCAAGAACGCTGAACCGCAACCGTCAATCAACACGCGACACAAGCCCTCGAGACGCCGACCGCGGTAGCAAGAACAGCAACAATCCCTGACGGGTGAGCAAAACGCCGTCAGGGATGAAAGGACTCACAATGCAGCATATTCACCGACCACGCTCGAGCCAGCCTCGAGCGACAGGAAACCCATTGTCTCTTGAGGGCGTGACGCGAAGGCAGATCATCACACTCAATGTGGCCCTGGCTGATCTCAGCTTGAACGAAGAGCAAACCCGAGGCTTTGTCTCCAAGTTTCTTGGGCATCGAATGCACCGACTCGCCGACCTGACGGGTCTCGAGGCGCAACGGTTGCTTGAGCATCTCGAAGACATCAACGAGCGGTCATACTGTCAGGGGTCACGATGAAACTTGAGTCCGGCACGACCATCCTGCCACCAGATCGTTCCAAGCGTTTGCTCGAGGCAAAAACGGCGGGCCTGCCCGATGGCGCACTGTGGACATACCTCGAGCTTGCAAAGATCACCAACTTGACCGGTGCAAACCGTTGGAGATTCGTGGAAATCCTGGCCGATCAACTCAAGGAATCACCCAGAACGATTCGCCATTACTGCGCTGCACTCGAGGCTGCCGGTTTGATCGAACGCGAACGCGGGCAGGTTGCGGCGTTCACAAACGGCAGATCACTGCCGCCAATCCAACTCGAGCATGGCAAATTGCTGCCGATGGTGAAGACAGTTTCGCGGCAGCCTGTTGCCGGAACTCGGCAGATTGCTGCCGCGCTACCCTCGAGAAAGACTGTTCAGCACGCAAGGAAGGAGCCTCTGAAGGAAGAAGGAATTAGAAAAGAAGACGTACTTCAACCCTTGGAGGCCAGTGGAAAAATGCAAGAAGCGATGCTCGAGCTTCACCAAGCGTTGACCAGTTCAACGTGCCGAACGGTTGGACGAAAGCATTTTGAAACCTACCTCGAGCGTCGAGTGTTCTGGCGTGAGACACTTCCCGCCGAGTACATCCTCGCGGTGGTTCGCAAGGCGAGGACTGGCAGCGATGTCAAACGCGACTCGTGGGGAGCATTGGTGTTTTGGCTCGAGAACGTTGGGGCCGCACCGGAGGATTTGCGAGCAATTCTCAAGCGACAGACAGAAGAATCTGGCTCGAGTCCAGTGAAGACCAACAGCATTGATCCAGAACCCGCAGACCAAATCACACCCGGCCTGTACCGCACAGCCAAGGGATTTCAAGTTGAAGTGCTCGAGGTGCGAGACGGTGAAATTACGCTTGCCAACGGTGAAAGTGTGGTGTTGCCACTCGCTCGGGGTTGGACCCGCATCGAAGACTTTCCAATTCAGCCCGACACCCAACCACAACCAGGTTCTGCATCTCGAGGGCTGGTGTTGAACTGATGCGCTCAAACTTCCCATCTCACGATCTCGAGGCGGAGGCCAGTGTGCTCGGTTCAATCCTGCTCGACAATCGGGCTTTCGATGATGTGCATGAAATCCTGACCAACGAACGGGTATTTTTCAAGGAATCGCACCGAACAATCTACAAGCACATGACCGACCTGATGAACTCGAGCATTCCCGTGGATTACTTGACGCTGCAAGACCGACTCTTGAACGCCAACCAACTTGAGACTGTCGGTGGCATCGCCTACCTGATCGGTTTGGCGGAATCTGTGCTGACCTCGGTTTACGCCGATCACTACGCCCGGATCGTGGTTCGACACGCGCACCTGCGCGACCTCGAGATGTTCGGACGCAAATTGCAACAACTCGCTCGAGAGGCTAATCCAGATCTCAACCCACTCGAGTTGCACACCCGAGCGCACGAGTTTCTGGCCGAGGCGTTGCCGAACTCGATCCGTACCGGTTCAGTTCGGGCGATCTCGTCTTGGCTCGAGGAAGTCCATTTGGACATCAACCGCCAGCCAGAGGAAGCCAATCCCGACGCGATCACCACCGGCTTTGATGACCTCGATCAAATGGTCAATCCGCTCGAGCCAGGAACGCTGAATGTGCTGGCCGCCCGTCCGAGCATGGGCAAGTCAGCGGCGATGTTGCAAATCGCGTTACAGACCGCCGAACAGGGTAAGGGGGCGTTGATCGTCTCGCTCGAGATGCGTGGCAAAGCCCTCTTGAAACGCGCCATGTGCGTGCTCGGCAAGGTGGACTCGAGCCGCATCACCCAACGGTCTTTGACCGGTCCAGATCGCGCACGGCTCGAGCGGGCCGGACAAGAACTCTCGAGTTTGCCATTGTTCGTGCTGGACCACTCGAGCGCCACCGTCGAGAGCCTGCGGGCCGTGTTGCGCGAGCAAAACCGCAAACATCCGATTCGCTTCTGCGCCGTGGATTACCTGCAACTGATGGACGCGATCAAGTCCAAAAACTCAAGCCGTCAAGAGGAGGTCGCCGCCATCTCGAGGGGTTTGCTGGCATTGGCTCGAGAGTTCGAGATTCCCCTCTTGGTCCTTTCACAACTCTCGCGGGCCTGCGAGTTGCGGCACAACAAACGCCCGATCCTCTCAGATTTGCGCGAGAGCGGGCAGATTGAACAGGACAGCAATTTGGTCATGGCCCTTTACCGTGACGAGTATTACGACCCGAACAGCACCAAAAAAGGGATCGCCGAGTTGATCGTGCTCAAGCAACGTGAGGGACCGGTTGGCACAGTCGAATTGCAATGGCATCCAAATCACGTGGCCTTCAGGGACTTGGCGAGGTGCGTATGAACTCGAGCAGTTGGAACTCTGGCAATCGAATCAATCCGAACACGGTCAACCCATCGCAACTGGCTTGGCAACGGTTCTCTCGAGGTTTACCCGCGAACATCACCTCGGTTGAGATCGCGCTCGAGACGAACCATCGCACCTTCGAGCAATGGCGAATTTGCCTGGACACCGCGAATCATTTCGCCGCCCGTGTTTACAGCAACGTCCACCGGCGAGGCATGGGGGATCGTCCGGACAAGATCGCATGGCGAGCTTTGCGTATGCTCTCGAGTGGTCAGAAACTGACCGCAGAAGAATTGCGGCTGGCGTTGGGCGGTGTTCATGTCGATGTAGTACGTCGAGCCATGAAAACCTTCCGCGAGAAAAACTGGGTCATCTCGAGTGAGACGTACACGAAGTTCGATCCGCGCCGCTTCGAGATTACTGATCTTGGTCACATGGCCCTCAAACGGCTCGAGGTGAATTGATGATTGCGAGCAAAATCCGAGATGAAGTTCAGACGATACCTCTCGAGCGAATCCGAGGTTCGATATCTTCGCCACGACACTTCAGAACCCGCAATCTTGAGCGTCTTGCCCGTTCAATCAGGCAACGGGGCATCCTGAATCCGATTCTGATAAGACCCATCAACTCGTGTTTGTTCGAGGTGATTGCCGGAGAACGCCGGTTGCTTGCAGCCCGAAAAGCTGGTCTATCAGATGTGCCGACTCGAGTCCGAACCTATTCCGATTCAGGCAGAGACAACGAAGCACTCGGAGACGTTCAGGCGCTCGAGGATGCTTTGCTCGAGAATGTTCAACGCCAACGATTGAGCAGCCTTGAGATTGCCGAGGCGGTGCTCGAGATCGTCTGCTTGAGGCTTGGAGAGACGCGGGCGTTTGTGCTCGAGCGATTGATGGTCATGCACAGCCGATCACGACGAGATCAGCGACCAAATCTTGATGACGACGATGACCGAATACTCGAGGCGTTCGATACTTTGGGAGTGATGACTTGGCGTGCTTTTGTGGCTCGAGGAATGCCGCTGGTGACATTGCCTGACGATGTGAAAACCTTGGTTCTTGGCCGTCGCATCAATCCATACCTTGCACAAAAGCTGGCTCGGGCGGAATCGAGATTGCAACAACAATTGATCTTTCAAATTAGCAACGGACTGACGGCTCGAGACTTGCGCCACAAGTTGGTTCCACGCTCTGACCGAACAGATCGACTCAGACGATTCGAGAAGAATCTCAAAATCAAGCTCGAGAATCCGAACGTTCAAGCTGCACTCGGATTGCTCGAGCAAGAACTGGAAACCGCATGAACGAATCGGTAGAGGCAATTCAGCACGACCTGACGGCGACCATCAACGCGCTCGAGATTGGTGAGGCGGTTGGGCGGCGCAATTTCGAGACGTTCCGCGAGTGGGCCAAACTTGATCGGGACTGGTTGACCGCCGATGAACTCGAGCATTTGAAACGCGCCACAGTGCTTGGGCGAAAGCAAAGCAAATCGTTGGTGCAGTGCCTCGAGCGCACCAAGAATACAGACGAAACAAAGCCGACCTCGAGTGAACCGGTTGAAGATTCGAGCCTGAGTGAGATGGCCCGAGAACTGCGGGCGTTGCGGGCAGTGAGTGAAGCCTCAAGACGCAACCAGGATGCGCTGACGGCCCGACTGAAGACCGAGGATTCCTACTACGCCGCCTGGGAGACCCGCCTGCGCTATGCGGAAGAGGAACAGAACGCGCTCTGGGACGTGATCGAGGAATTGATTCGGCTCTCGAGTGCCAGTGCGCCGAGGCTCGAGAAGCTTGAGCGACGGGTTGGTTATCAATTTCTTCGTCAGAAACATGGTCAACCATCTCGAATTACAAAGCCAGACAAAGCTGGCCAGGGAACAGGTTTTTGAAACCAGTCGTGGAAATACAAAAAAGGGCCTGCATTTTGTTTCGATCCTTCTAATTTTATTGATACTTGGCGCGTTCACAGTCGCTTGGCGCTACATTGCTCGGGCTCGAGGGGATTTGGACGCTTACGTGCTTTCGGGCATTCTGGTTGGCGTGTTCATGGTGGCTCGGTTGGCGTTCGGACGGGCACTCAAATCACGTAGCCGATAGCCAATTCTACGAAGTTGCTTTATCAAGCTCGTTTCGAAGACCATCACGATACAATGAGGCAAGTTCCAAAAACTCCTCGAGATATTGAAGCCGTGTTTCTACTGTACGTCTGGGTTGTTCGTTCGAGATCACATCAACCGGCTCTTGGTCATTATCCAAGTCAGTTTGATCACCTGATTCATCACTCGAGTCAAGATCTCCAACCAATTTCACAATGACCCGAACATCGAAATCTTGAGAAGGATCAGGGGCACGCTTCAACCAAGCCCGAGCTTTCGAGTTCGTGACCTTTAAAGCTGCTTGTTGCAAAACAGCTTCTAGCAAAACCCGCGCTGTTTTGTCAATGCTCAGTGCCATTCGCAACCAAGATTTGGCCTCCTCTGAATCTGACGGGCTTTCCTCGTCTGGGTTGTTCTGGTGGTGGTCCCATCCAATGTAAAAGGATTCTTGGTTTTCTGGGTTCAGTCGTTGAAGTGTCTCGAAGATCGGGATGAAGTCTTTGAACGGACTGCGTTCGTTTGGCAGGGCGTTCCGATGCTGCCAAAGCTGCATGATGCTGTCAAAGCAGCGTTTCTCTGCCTTGGCTTTTTCTTCTCCTGTTGCGTTTTCGGCAATGGCCATTTGCTCGGAGATGTAATGTGTGATCCATCTTGAGAGTGTGTCAACGCTTGGTTCAAGGCCAAGTTCACGGACCAGTGCTTTCCCTAAGCTGATAGCCCGTTGTTGCTGTTCGGAGTTTTCCGTCTGCTGAGAGGAGATAAACCCTACTGGCTGGTGGTCTGTACCCATCTTGGCCTTCCTTCCGGTGGTAAGACGATATGAGGAACGTTCGCTGGATTTCCACTTCGATGATCAGAAGACGATCAAGCGTCTGGCACAACGTTTTGAGAAATGCCAGCGAAGCAAACATCCGTGATCCTTTGCGCTCACGGGTGTCGTGCTCGTTTTTGTACCTCTTCTTGTACTCTCCCCAAAGCTCGCAGATCACTACTTCGGAGCCATCGTTCGAGGTCTACACCCGGCTTTCTTGATCGACAACAATTCCGAACCGATCCAGGATTTTGCTGTCAACAACGTAAGGCGGATAGTCAATGTTCCCCGCATGCGGGTCGAAGTCATCCAATTCATTGGACGTGTAGTGCCTCCAGGTCCAACCGTGTAACTCAAACGGAGGATTGTTAAACTCCATCCGGTCCTCGTCAAGATCTGGGAGTTTGAAATCGTGCGGATCACGGCAAGTGCTCAAGGCGTTGAGCAAAGCTTGCGCAGTGGATGGAGCTACCAATGCACTGGCAACTCGAATGGTTTCAAAGCGTTCACGGTCGCCATCTTCCCAATAGCCATCTATACAGAGCCAAGTGCTACCACTTCGGTCTATCAGCAGTTCTTCGATGAAGTCCGCTTCTTCTGTCCCAGCTTCATCCCGCCAGGTGGCAGTCGTGGCCTTTTGCAACCAATTGGGACGCTTCAGTGGGGCCGGATCGCGTCGGTCTGCAAGCCAACGACCATCGACGCGGGTGAGGTCATGCTGTTGAAGCCATGAAGCCCAAGCGTTTCCGCCGTCCTCATAGTTTTTGTCCACGACTGGCAATTCGCCAAGCATCATTGCCGCAATCTGAAGCAGCGCATGATACGAAAGGTAGAAGCTGTAATCATCGGCTCTTGGGTACTCTGAATGGCTGTGCCATGTTTCGCGTTCCCAGTACGACCCTTCCCACAATGCACGCCTTGAATCAGTGATCGATCTGTCGTTGGTCATAACCTTCCACTTATTGAAGATCACATCTCGAGCCAACTGTTCAACTTGATCTTCCTGAACACCGAACACATCAGCGAGTGCTGAATACCAGTAACGATCAAAGTCATGGGCAAGAAATTGGTCAAGCGTCAAATCCACCTCGCCTCGAACATGCCACGGGCTTTGTGCTGTGTTGTCTGAATACCCCTTGATCTTTCGCATTGGAAAAGGACTGACTCCCACCGAATGCAGCGCAGTAACCGTTGCTTCGGAGTAAGTGCCGGGATACGCCGTTTCGATGGACAGCGCGGTACTTGTTGCGTATTTCTGAGTCAGGACGTGCGGTTCGCCTCTATGCGCGTACTGCTCAAAAATTACTGCATGGGCTTTCAGCAGATCAGGATGATCCAAAGCAACTCGAGCCAGCGCAATGAGCAAATAGAGGCGTGCATGGAGGTTGTAAAACGGATACGAGGGGCTGCCGAAAGCACCGACGACATCTCGAGCCATCCAAACGACAAGTACATTGATTTCCGATTGGCAGCCAGTCGCGGCCAGCCGTCGGACGGCATGCGCTGCCTGCCATCGTTCTGCTGCACGGGGCGAACCGAATGCGGACCACAGAAACCCTGCCAATGCTTCATCCATGTTGGTCGGCGGTTCCAAAACCGTCTTCCAAAGGCCATCTGCATTGGCCTCGGTTACATGCAATTCAAAACGTTCGAGAGCGAACTCGAGCACTTCATGCGCTTCTGCTGGCGTGATGTAAGCGGCGATTACTTCACAAAAACCGAATAAGGTGCCTGCTTCGTTCAGATCGTTAGAACTTGCCACGCCTTCTACAACACCATCACAAATATGCTTTGAGTAACTCGGGGATTTCCCCAACGCATCAACAAATCTCTTTCGTGTCCAATGCACGCAGCATTCGGCAGAAAACCGTTTGCCTAGCCCTCGAGCCAAATCAGGCCAGTGCTGTTGCACGCTCACCTTTTGCCTGTACTGCGAAGGCAAGCTATTGATGGCCCCTTCCACATCGTAAGAATCCAATTTCTCCGCCAACAGCAATCCCTCGAGCAAGCGTTTGATGTTCGCTTCAGGGACGCGAGAAAAGACTTCACTCCAAAACTCACTTCGCAAATGCGGATACGGAGTGGCCTCAAACCGTTCCATAGCCGCGTCGAGCCCAACACCGCTTGACAGATCGAGTTCACCCAGCAGCCTTGACCAATCCGTTGCCGCTGCTTCCTCTGCTTGATATGAGCGGTGCAGAGGATCATCTGAGCTTTCTTGAACTGGTTGACTTGCCTGGAAGTCAAGCACTTGCTGAACCTCTGCTGTGTGCAGGGAAAACCGTTGAGCAATGTCTTTGAGCTTCTGCCAGTGCCCAAGATTGTCCTGGAATCTCAAATCTCGAACCGCCGTATCAAGGATGAACTGTTTATTCGCCCTGTCCGGTTCACGCTCGATGCACATCAAAGCAAAGTCCAAGTAACCGTATTCCCAAGAGAATGCCGAAAGTGACCACCCTACTGCCGGTGAAATCACCCCTGATCGCACCGCAGCCTGAGCAAGATCAGGCAATAACCGGTCCAAGTAGCTGACATGCCGATCCCGCCACCGACTCAGCGCCGCGAAGCCAGATGCTGCGTCCAGTCGAAAGCAGACCTCGATGGCCTCTGTCCGGTCCCAATGCTTTTCACGGACCACTGAATCGCCCACCAACTCGGCGCATCGGATGTACCGGTAGGCTGTCTCTGGCAAGGATTGCACGCCTTCGCACGTGCGTTCTGCCACCGCTGTCAACGCCCGCCATCGATCAACCACTTCGTCCCCGAATTTCGAGACTGGGATTGCAATAGTTTTGTCTACATAGAGATCAGTTGAGAAGCTTCGCCTCGAACTGCGCTGGGCTCAAGTAGCCCAAACTCGAGTGCTTACGAACCCGGTTGTACCAACCCTCGATCCACGAAAACACTGTGGTCCGCGTAAACGCTCGATCACCGATCATCTTGTCCAAATCCAACTCGAGTTTCATCACGTCCCACGTGTGTCACACGATGTCGAGAAAAAGCTTTCCATCACGGCATTGTCCCAACAGTTCCCCTTTCTGCTCATGCTGCACGTGGCTTTCAACTCGTTCAATGCTTTGCGGTAATCAAAGCTTGCGTACTGCGATCCGCGATCTGAATGATGCAACAACCCCTTTTCTACATCTGGTTTGCGATGTGCTCGAGCCATTGCCAGCGCGTCCAACACGAGTTTCGTTTCGAGCGTGTGCGCGAAAGCCCAACCGATAATCATCCTCGAGAACAAGTCCATGACCACGGCCAGGAACAACCAGCCCTCACTGGTATGCAGATATGTAATGTCAGTCACCCATTTCTGATTCGGTTTGTCCGCCTGAAATTCTCGATTGAGCCTATTCTCAGCGATGCTGCTCGAATGCTTACTGTTCGTGGTGTGCACGAATTGCTTGCGATATCTGGTTTCGCAGCCCGCTTCGCGCATCAATCGGTTCGTTCGTTTTCGACTGACGTTTTTGCCGTTGTCCCCAAGGGCGCTTTTGATTCTTGGAGCGCCGTAGGTACATTTGCTGTTCGCATGGATGACTTTGATTTCCTCGCGCAACACAGCATCCTCTTGCTTCCTCGTACTTGGACCTCTGCGTTTCCAGGTCAGATAACCTGTGTTGGTCACGGACAGCACTCGAGTCATGATGTTGAGTGCGAAGTTCTTACGATTTTCCTGAATGAAGACGTATTTCATTTCGTTTCTTTCATGAAGAACTTCGCCGCAGCTTTTAAAATCTCACGTTCCTGACGCAGAATCGCGTTTTCTCGCTCGAGATCTTTGATGCGCTTTTCTTGTTCAGTCAGGGCTTGCACACCACGACCGGTGAAAGCAGGGCGATCCGTCTGACTGGCCTGAGTGATCCAACGACCAAGGGTTTGGCTACCGATTCCAAGGTCTCGAGCGATTTGACTGGTGGTGTTGCCTGGTTGCGTGGCGAGGCTGACGGCTTGGACTTTGAATTCTTTGGTGAACGTGCGTTGCTGTTTTTTGGCATGGTCAAACTCCTGGTTAGAGTCTGTTCTCATGGTGGACAAAAGTCTATCAAGTCCATCCTGGAGAAATTCACCGCCAGATTGGGCTGCGTGTTCAAACTCAGCGCGAACAGCCCGCAAGGTGCTGTCTTGTGAGCAAGAAGCAAGAATGTGGTTGGCAGGGCGTTCAAACGCCTCGGATACGGTCGTATCGGACGCAATCGACGGCTGGTGTGTTGGGATTTTTCTGGTTGGAGTCACTGGCAAAAACTCGAAAATGCAGTGTGTATAAGTTGCGGCGCAAACTCATTTCTGAACGTTTGCAGTTGAAGGAGGTTGATGCGCTCGAGTTCCTTGAGGCTGCGTAACTTCAGACATCAGTGAACACGCGAGAGTTCTGGGCAGGGTGCCAGGTCAATCCATGATAGTTGCGCCTTCATTCTGATGACACAAAAAACGGGTTGCAAAACGGGTCAAACATACAGATCCTCACCAAGCCTCACCTCGAGTTCACGTACCGGACTCAAGAATTCCAGTCCAAGCATCACGGCCCGCCAACACCTGCACGGTCTCGACAAACGCCGCAACCAGCGTAGACGGGTTCTCCCGGTGCCACGCGACCACTCCATCCAGGAACATGGGCACCTGATCGCCCGAATACCCAATGGGCCGCGTTGTCAACTCGGGCAGGTCGATGGGCCACGAAGGGAGTGTCAGCGTGATGCCAAAACCGCCTGCGATCAGGTTGTTGCGCGTCTGCGGGGTCGCACGTATCTCGGCGATTCTCGGCTCGACGCCATTGCCGCGAATCATTGCCAGGACGTGATCGTGAACGGACGGATTGATCTCGCGCGGGGTCATGATGAACGGTTCCTCACCGAGCGCCTCGACCGGAATTTCGGCCAACTCAGCCAACCGATGAACGGCGGGCAGCAAGATCACAAACGGTTCGCGCCAGACCATCCGGGTGCTGATGTTGTCATCGTCAATCGGAAAAAACATGAAGCCCACGTCGAGCGTGCCCTCGTTCAATGCGACCAGTTGTTGTCGGGTGAAGAGTTCTTTGAAAGCGATGTCCACGTCCGGGTGCAGACTGTGGAATCGCTCGAGCGTCGGTGTCAGAAACGGGAAGTTTTGAATACTGCTCAGCCCAACCGACAATTGCTGACGTTGGCTCGAGCGTTGCACGTTCTGGGTGGCAAGATGGACGTACTCGAACGCCTTTCGTGCATCCTCCAGGAATGACTGGCCCGACGGTGTAAGTTGAATCTGCCGTTTCGACCGATCCAAGAGGAGCACACCGAGTTCATCCTCGAGTGCCGCGATGGATCGGGTCAGGGCGGGCTGGGTGATGTTGCAGTGCTCCGCCGCCCGTGTGAAGTTCAGTTCGTCGGCCACCGCGATGAAATGGCGAAGCTGACGGAGTTCCATCGCCCAATCATGCTTGGGCCGAGCCCATCCTGCGAGGGCCTGACCCACAATCATGCACTTGGCGCATGGGTGGTCACAAAAGAAGCATTGGACGCGGCACGGGTTGAAGTTGCACCATACGAAAGCCGGGAGCCACCTGTTTCTAGAGCAGGCCCGACATCACCCGAGTGCTCGAGGAAATCACCCAACGATCAAAGAGATGGAAAAGCTAAAAATCCAGTACGTATCCAGGATGAAACAAGTTCCTGCTTTGATCTCGAGAAACTTCGTTGTGTCGCACATCCTTGAGAACGAAATCGGGAAGCGGTCCAAGCCCCGGTTATTCACTTACAAGGTGCTGGTGTGGGTACAAGAAGTTTTTTCATCCCAAGTCCTCAAGAAGATGGAAATGATGGAAGAAAGGAAGTGTTTATGCGAAACATGATTCGATTGCTGACCGCCGTTGGTGTCTTGCTGGTTTTCGTTGGTTTCACTCGAGGAGCACAAATGAACAAGACCTACGTGCTGGTGCACGGGGCGTGGCAGGCGGCCTGGGCCTGGGATCACGTCAGAAGCAAACTCATCGCTGACGGGGCCGAGGTTATTGTGGTCAACCTGCCGAGTCACGGTGATGATCAGACCCCCGTGACCGGCGTGACCCTCAACATGTACCGTGATGCCTTGGTTCACGCCATCGGGGATCGCAAGGACGTGGTCCTGGTCGGTCACAGCTTCGGCGGAACCGTGATCTCGACGGTGGCTGAGGCCGTCCCGCAACGGATTGCCAAGCTGGTCTTCGTGGCGGCCTTCATGCCGCTCAATGGCGAGACCTCGTTGGCGCTCTCCGGTGTTGAGCAGAACAAGACCAGTCTGCTCGGCAGCAACCTGGTCTTTGACGACGCGAAGAATCCCACCAAAGTCGGTGTCAAAGAGTCCAGCCTGGTGGACATCTACTGCGCGGATTGCTCAGCATCGAACAAGGCACTGGTGTTCGAGCGCCGCAAGGCCGAAGCGCTCGGGCCGCTCGCCACGCCGGTGTCATTGAGCGAAAAGAATTACGGTTCGGTCCCGCGCTACTACGTCGAGACGTTGAAGGACAAGGCCGTGTCACACCCGTTTCAGGAGTGGATGATCGGTCGGAATCCGGTCAAGCAACGGTTCCAACTCAACACCTCGCACAGCCCGTCCCTGAGTCAGCCCGACAAACTCAGCGCGATCCTGCTGGGTCTGTAAGCTCGAGAACACCGTCCGGTACGCGAGATTTTGAATGTGTGCCGGACGGTGTTTTCAACGATTCTCGAGCGCCCAAGACCGCACGCGCCACCAGACATCAACCTATCCATTCCCATCAAATTTCAACATTCACCTACTCACGTTCACCGGGGCCTGCTCAGATGGCCCAGAAGGAGCAAAACATGACCGTAACCAGAACGCCCGTGCTGTTCATTCATGGCCTGTGGCTGCACCACACAAGCTGGCAGGACTGGGTCAACCTCTTTAGGGAACGCGGCTACGAACCCATCGCCCCAGCCTGGCCGCTCGAGGCGGACAGCATCGACGAAGCCCGAGCGCACCCGGAGCGCGTTGCCAACCAGAGCCTTCAAGAGGTGGTGGATCATTTCAAACGGATCGCTGCGTCCCTGCCCGCCAAACCCATCCTGATCGGTCATTCCTTCGGCGGACTGATCACAGAAAAGCTCTTGGGCGAAGATATCGGTGTGGCGGGCGTGGCGATTGATCCGGCGCAAATCAAAGGGGTGCTGCCGTTGCCGTTGACGCAACTTCGATCCGCGCTGCCCGCGCTCGGGAATCCAGCGAACATCTCCAAAGCCATCGCTTTGACCAAGAAGGAATTCAAGTACGGCTTTGGCAATGCCCTCACGGATGAGGAGTCGGATGCGTTGTTCGAACGCTGGACGATTCCGTCTCCGGTCCATGCGCTGTTCGAGGTGGCGTTCGCCAACTTCAACCTTCACGCGACTTCCAAGGTGAACACCAACAACGACACTCGCGGGCCGCTCTTGCTGATCTCTGGAACCGCCGATCATACGGCACCGGACGTGACGACCCAGGCATCATTCCATCGCTACCGGAATTCCCTGGCCGTGACGCAGATCAAACGTTTCGAGGGGCGCGGTCACTCGCTGGTGCTCGATCACGGCTGGCGCGATGTCGCTTTGAGCATCCTGGAGTGGCTCGAGCAGCAAGGTCTGGGGGCCAATCAGAAAGCCTTGACCCAAGTGGGCTGAACTTGATGGTCCACTTCGACTTGAAGAGTGAAAGTGCAGTAGGAAAGATCTGGTTCTTCGTTGCTCTCGGTGCAGGCTCGGCGAATTGATTCATGCAGCACGGTTTTTAGTCCTTTCGCCATGTTGAAAGGTTGCTGGGGATTTTGATGCAACTTCTTTTGCTCAAGGGGTGCTGTCCTGAACGCACTCGAGTGAAATCGACCAGAAATCCCCTGCAACAAAAACGACAAAGAACTGGCGTATGACGGATGTGCAGCCCCTCACGAAACAGACTCGGCGGCTCGAGTAAACTTTCGGGAAGCTGAACTGGTTTCGGACTTTTCCTCGTCTGTCATTCGAACCTCAAATGGTGTGGTGACGAGGAGGTCACTGTGGTTCCAAGTCAGTTGCTCGTCACAAAATACTTAACGCCAATCGTTTCGCAACCCCTTGTCCAACGTCCCCGTTTGGATCGGTTGCTCGAGTCGGGCTTACAACGCAAACTGACCTTGGTTTCTGCTCCAGCAGGGTTCGGTAAGTCCACGTTGATCGCCTCCTGGGTTAAATCGCAAATAGAAACACATGCCAGTGATTCAATCAGCAATGAGCCCAAGTCACCGTTGATCGCCTGGGTGTCGCTCGAGGCATCCGATAACTCTGCCGTTTTGTTCTGGAATTACATTTTTACTGCTGTTGAAAATGATTTTCCAGGCTGC
>JANOWZ010000556.1:0-3529 GCA_031418155.1 Deinococcales bacterium | reverse complement strand
ACACTCGAGCAGCCATTTCACACTCGAGCACCCTGAACCCCCGGAATGAAAACACGCGAGACTCCCCGGCCATCCCAGCCCACACTGGGACATGCCAAGAAAGCGAGTCCGCATGCGTAACATCCGCGAAGTCCTCCGTCTCAAACTCGAACTGAAACTCGGTGATCGGCAAACCGCGCAAGCCTGCCGAATCAGTCGCAGTACCGTCAGCCTGTACGTCAACACGGCCAGGGTCGCTGGGATCACCTGGCCGTTAGCTCCAGATCTTGATGATCATGGTCTGGAAGAATTGTTGTTCAAACACACCTATACAAAACACCAGCCTGGAATTGATCCTCAATCTGGTCCTGGCTTTGGGTCTGAATCTGGAGGTTCAACCAAACCCACCAAATCCAACACCCCGGACTGGAATCACATCCACACCGAACTGCAACGAAAAGGCGTCACCCGCCTGCTCCTCTGGCGTGAATACCAATCCAGCATCGAACAACCACTCGGGTACACCGCGTTCACCAAACGCTACCGGGCTTGGCATCAAACTCGAGATTTGAGCATGCGCCAAATTCACAAGGCAGGCGAGAAAATCTTCGTTGATTACGCTGGCCTTACCCTTCCCATTCAGGATGCCAGCACTGGCGAGATCACTCGAGCCCAAATTTTCGTGGCCGCGTTTGGGGCCAGCAATTACGTCTTCGTCGAAGCGACCCGTTCGCAAAGCAGTGAAGACTGGTTGGGTTCGCACGTGCGAATGCTCTCGTACTTCGGTGGTGTTCCTGAAATCATCGTGCCGGACAACTTGAAAGCCGGTGTGACCCACCCAAGCTTTTACGAACCCGAACTCAACCGGGCTTACACCGAATTCGCAGAACATTACGGGCTGGCAATCATTCCAGCCCGAGTGCGAAAACCAAAGGACAAAGCCAAAGTCGAAGTGGCGGTACAAATCGTTGAACGCGAAATTCTCGCCCCATTACGCAACCGCACCTTCTTTGACCTGTTCGAGATCAACCAAGCGATTCAAGAATTGCTCGAGAATCTCAACCACAAACCGTTCCAGAAGCTCGAGGGCTGCCGGGCGAGCGCCTTCAAAACCATCGATTTGCCCGCACTCAAACCGTTATCGCTCGAACGTTTCGTGATCTCACAATGGCGTAAAGCCAAAGTCAACATCGACTATCACATTGAGGTCGATGGGCATTTCTTGATCCCAAGACGCACCTGACGGGCGGGATCGCTACTACAGCGTGCCATACAAGTTTGCTCGAGTTCAGGTGGATTTGCACTTGACCAGCCGAACCGTGGAAGTGTTCTCGCAGAACAAACGCATCGCCAGTCACGTTCGGGTTGCTGACCTGCTCAAACACAAAGGTCGCCACACGACCATCAGTGAGCACATGCCGAAAGCGACCCAAGCCCGAAGGTGCTGCTGTGGGGTCAAGAATCGCATCAACGGCATGGGGATTGGACTCCGGCCCGATTGATCGCTTGGGCGGGCACGATAGGGCCATTCACACAACGGGTCGTGCAGGAATTGCTCGAGGCTCGCACGCATCCCGAGCAGGGGTACAGGTCATGTTTGGGGTTGTTGCGCTTGGCGAAACTCTTCGGGAGTGAACGGCTCGAGGCGGGCTGTAAACGAGCCGATTCCTTGGGGTTGTACTCGTACAAAAGCGTGCAGTCGATCTTGCAGAAGAAGTTGGATCTTGAACCGTTACGGATTGAGGACAATCGCCGGGATGTGCATTTGGTTCATGCGAATTTGCGTGGGGCCGCGTATTACCAGAACCGCCACGATCAACCGCTCGAGCCTGAATCCGATGCGGTTCCTGAGGAGGTTGAATCGCTGAAAGCCTGACATGCAAAAAACTTGTCGTGTGCATCGACACGCGAAACTCGAGACCAGCACAACTTCAATAGAAATCGCTCGAAAGCAAGCGCTCGAAAGGAAAACAAGAATGCTTTTACATCCAACCCTGCAATCCCTGCGCGGCATGAAACTCGACGGCATGGCACAAGCCCTTCAGGAACAACTCGAATTGGGTCACGGTAAAGAACTCGAGTTCGAGGAACGCTTCGCGCTGCTGGTGGACCGTGAAGTCATTCACCGGCAGAACAAAGGCTTTGATCGACGGTTACGCAATGCGAAACTCAAACACAACGCCAGTCTCGAGGACATCGATTACAAGTACCGGTTATCAAGGGATCAAAAACGTACACACGAGCAGCGAAACGCCCCACAAGAAGCCTCGTGGTGGGAAGTTGGCGCGGGAGCAGCGGGCTGAGAATCGACCGTTGGCTCGAGAGCGGATTGTGGTGGAACACGTGAATCGGCGGTTTAAGGTGTTTCGAGTGTTGTCGGGGGTGTATCGGAATCGGCGGTCTCGGTATGGGTTGCGCGTGAATTTGGTGGTTGGGATTTACAACTTGGATTGTGTGGAGGGCTCATGACTTATGCAAGAGGTCTATTTTGCTTTGAAGGCAAAATTGCGTTTGAAAGCGGTTCAAGCTGCTCGAGAGGAGTTGATTCGGTTGCGGGCTGTTCATTCGAGTTTGATCATTCAGTCTGCGTAAGTTCAGTTCCAAAAGCAAAATTCGTCAATTGTTGCCGATGTCTTTCTTGTCGAAATCTTGGGGACCAAGTTTCGACCTGGTGGGCCACTGTTTGTCACCCGTATCACTCGGGGATTTCTTGAGAAAAAAGGCATTCTCAAGAAATCCCGAAATTGCTGTAAGCACATCCAAGCTATAGAACCCATTTGGTATCTGTTCAAACTGCTGCCAGCCGTTTCAGCATCAGCCTGACGAAACACAGGTCGATCTTGCACTTCGCATGATCTAACGTCCGTTCAAAATTCTTCACCAAACTCTTGCACCGTCAACCCGCCACGCTCGAGAATTCCATCTTAGTTCGCGTATATTTGGGGGCTTTCTCGAGATTTGCAGACTCAAGCCGAACAGCTTGAGTAGGATAATCCCCATTCCTAACCGGCAATTGCACGCCCCTTTCGGCCCGCCTCGAGTACGATCTTCCCATGACTGCTCCCGCGTTGACCTTTCCGCTCAAAGCGACGTTTCGCATCCTGACGCTTTCCCCGGAGGTTCGGGTCGAGAATGCCCGAGGTGAATTGCTGTTGCAGGTCAAGCAGAAACTCTTGACCTTGCGCGAGGCGACCACCGTGTTCGCAGATGAGGCGAAGACCGTGCCGGTCTATAAGATGCTGGCGGATCGTGTGATCGGCTTCCGGGCTGTGCATCGGATCACCAGGGCCAGCGATGGCGCACCGATTGGTGCGGTCAAAGCGGGCGGTTTACGCACGATCTGGCAGGCGCGGTACGAGGTCACGGACGCAAAGGACCGGCTCGTGTTTAAGATCCGCGAGGAGAACCCGTGGATCAAGGTGATCGATGCGATTGTTGATGAAATTCCGTTGGTCGGGCCGATCATTGCGATGTTCATCAATCCGCGTTACCTGGTCGAAGATGAGGGCGGTGTGTTGCGTTACCGCATCACCAAGAAGCGTTCGTTCGT
>JANOWZ010000555.1:0-8911 GCA_031418155.1 Deinococcales bacterium | reverse complement strand
CCGTCAACACCATCGCTTTCAGCGAATCAAACGGGCGCACAACCATGACGATGCTGGTACAACACTCGAGCAAGGCCGACCGTGACGCGCACATCAACTCTGGAATGGAAGCCGGGATGCAAACCGCGATGGACCTGCTCGAGCAGGCGGCCGTCTCGTTGGGCTGAGCCAATCGCACCCAAGGAGGAGATCATGGCAAACAACGCAACGAAACCAAACCCCGACCTCGAGCGTCTGAATCGTCTGGTCGGCACCGGGCAGGTCTCTGGCGATGCCACCCGAGAAGTCACATACGAGCGGTTGGAGGGCAAGTTCTTCCTCGAGCAATGCTTTGACCCCGTTCATGGTGGTCGCGCAATCAATGGCATTGAGCTGATCGGACACCTTCATCCTTTTGATGGTGAACCGAGCGAGGAGATTCGCACACGGGTCTACAGTCTCACCGACGGCATGACGCTTGATTACGTCTACAAACTCGAGGGCGACACGTTGATGATCTGGAGCGGTGAAAAAGACTCGCCCATGCACTGCCAGGGAACGTTCGGCGACGATGGCAAGACTGTGAACCGTGCTTGGCACTGGCCCGGTGGTGGGTACGCGGCCAGCATGACCAGACGCGATTGAAAACCCCAAATCGCTCGAGTGACGCCTCGAGCCCGTGACACGAATTCAATACGATCCGCGACGCACGGCCCGAAAATCAATTTCGATCTGCTAGATATGAATGCCGTGCCCGAGCGCACGTCAGGACAGGTGGGCCAACTTTGCTGAGGCAATCGCAGCTTTCGTCGCTGTGCAAATGAAATCGACACGCGAACCGCCAAGATGCTGGCGTTCAATCAATGCGAGCGATTGCCCGACGTGGGCGAGCGAGGAGGCGAGTGGAACTGCCGCTTGGCCCGCGCCAACGATCAGAACATCAAAGTTGGACATGCTGATCTTCTTCTCGTCCAATGACTTGACGGTTGCCTCAGGGCAAATTGTCTTGAAAAACCATATGCGTTCGGTTCACGCATTTGAAACGTGCGCAAGTGTCTCGGCGAGGTCACGGCGGTCCTCGGGCGTTGCAATCTTCTGCCGGTAATTGCTGACCAGATCGCACCAATCCTCGATTTTTCGTGTACCGCTTTCAACGGCATCGACCGGTGTGCGAAAGGTGGTTCCCTCGAGAAAGTCTTGTCTGGCGAGCTTCATGTAATCTGGGGTCGTGTTTTTCATGTGCGCCTCCTTGATGTTGTGACCAGGTTAATTCCTCAAGCTGATGCGAAACTGAATTCAAGCTGTCGCTCAGCGGTGCGAAGGCATCGATACGAGTGCCTGCCATCGTTCAGCCGCCATTCAGGTTCAGGTCAGGCGAGCATCAGCATGCGTTCGTAGACTTTGGGCGGGAATCATCCTCGAGCAGTCTTATGGAAGGTCGTCATCATGTCATCTGATCTTTTTGCAAGCGAACCCTCGAGCCTTTCGGCCCTGGTCATCAAGTTCATCGTTCCAGAATTGGACCCACCAATCATTGTGCCACCGTCTGATCCGCCGACGGTTCCCGGATTTCCTGGGATTGAAAATCCTGAAAAGCCAGATGCACCGCAGAGCGATCCTCCACCGCCGCAGCCGGACATCAGCATTCCAGCACCAAGCGTTGAGGACCCTGTGCCACCGCAGATTCCGCCGGGTCCAGCGTATGCAATCGCGCAACGACCGATTCGGCACATCCGAAAACCTCGAGAGGTCCCAGTTCTTCAACGATGGCTCGAGCGTCAAGAATTCAGTGTCGTGCGTGAAGTCAATTGATGTTCTGACCGAGTTCCTTTGGGTTCATTGACCCACCGGAGCGAGCGGCAATCGGACGGTCACTTTCGTCCCACTTCCGAGTGTGCTCTCGAGATTGATTTCTCCGCCGTGTGTTTCAACAATGCGTTTGGCGATGGTCAATCCCAGCCCTGAACCGCCGGGGTCTGAACCTCGAGAGCGGCTGCGGTCTGATCGGTAGAAGCGTTCAAAGACGTGTGGTTGATCGTCCGTCGGGATGCCGGTTCCATCGTCTGTGACCACAAATTCAGCCCACGGGCCAATCACTTCAGACTCGATTCGAATCGTGCCGCCAGTTGAGGAGGTGTACTTCACTGCGTTCTCGAGCAGGATTACCGCGAGTTGCTTTATGGCATCAGCATCGCCGATCACCGTGGCAGGTTTGATGACACCCAACTCAAAGCAGCGTTGATCGCTGAGCGTAAAGGCGACACGCCATGCCGACTCGAGCACTTCGTTGAGCGCGAGGAGTTCACGGCGCGGCTGACCGTCTTCGCCTCGGGCCAGGGTCAGCAGGTCGTTGACAAGTCGGCTCATGCGCCAGGTTTCGTTCGAGGCATCTTGTAAGGCCGTTGTGCGGTCCTCGGCGGACATGTTGGGATAACGGATCAGCAGGTCAAGGTTACCGCTGATCGAGGTCAGCGGGGCACGAAGTTCGTGCGAGGCATCCGAAACAAACCGGCGTTGTGCCTCATTAATGCTGAGCATTCGTGCTTCTGCTCTTTTGCGTTCACGGATGTCCGTGGCATAAACCGAGATGCCCTCTTCTGACGGATAGGCGCGAACCTCGAGCCAGAGGTCTCGTTCGTCGATGACGATCTCGAAATGGGCGGAACTGTTTTCGAGCATTGCTCGAGTGATCTCGTCATGAAAATGCGTGCCATGATCGGTCAGGAAGACATCCTTCCAGCGTTGCCCAATGAGTGCGAGCAGGTCGAAGTTGATTAGTTTTTGGATGGCGGGATTGGCGTAGGTGAACCGTCCATCGCGGTCCAAACTGAAAAACGCATCGCTGATGCTTTCGAGAATCACGGTGTTGCGGCGTTGTTCGCGCTCGAGGTTTCGGCGCAGCGTAAATCGTTCGATGGCTTTCTCGATGGCTTTGTGTAAAACCGTCGGGCTCAGGCTGGCCTTGACCAGGTAATCCTCTGCGCCCGCCTGCATTGCGGCGACGGCCAGCGTTTCGTCGCCGACACCGGTCAGCATCACCACCGCGCAGGCCGCACCGTCTGGAGCAAAGGCATTCAAAAACTCGAGGCCGCTGATGTCGGGCAGGTTGTGATCCAGCAGCACACAATCGAACCTTCCTGCCAGCAGCATCTCGCGTCCGATTTCACCGCTGACGGCGATCGTGCAAGCCATCTGATTTTGCTGACGCTCGAGGTGACGCACGAAAACTTCGGCATCCTCCGGGCTGTCTTCAATGATCAGAATGGATCGAGGTGATGCGCTCACTCGTTCACCTCGGGCAAGGCTGCCGCGTTTAACCAGAAATCACAAAACGCCCGCAGGTTCGCCGTTAACTTCTCGAGGTTGACCGGTTTGATCATGTAGGCGTTCGCCCCGGCGGTGTAACTCTCCAGCACATCTTTGGGGTTACTCGAGGTGGTCAGCACGATCACCGGAATGGAGCGCAACACCGCGTCAGATTTGACCTCGCTGAGCACCTCGCGGCCATCCATTCCCGGCAGGTTCAGGTCCAGCAGGATCAACGCGGGCCGCACATTGCCCGCGTAACGCGAGCGCCGCAGGAACTCGAGGGCATCGTCGCCGGTGACGCAGCGCCTGACCGGATGGACCATGCCGAGTTTGGCGAAGGCCCAACGCAAGGTCTCGAAGTCCTCGTCGCTGTCTTCAACGATCAAAAGCGGTGGTTGCGCCGCGAGCGTCATTGTTCGGAGCCGAGCGTGAAGTAAAAACTGGTGCCCTCACCGGGAATCGAGGTGGCCCAAATTTGGCCGCCGAGCCGTTCAACAATTTTTCGCGCAATCGTCAGTCCCGCGCCGGTTCCGCCACCGAAAGCTTCACGGGCATGCAGGCGTTTGAAAATCCGAAAGACCGACTCGAGGTGACGCTGCGCAATTCCGATGCCGTTGTCGCGCACAAAAAAGATGGTGGCTTTGTTCTCGATGCCCTCTGGCACCTGGAGCTTGCCGCGTTCTGCCGGTGTCAGAAAGCCAATCTCGATCCAACGTTGCGGTTTGTCGTTGTATTTGACGGCGTTGGAAATCAGGTTATTGAAAACCTCACCGATTCGGGCTCTGTCCGCCAGCGCGTTCGGCAATCGCCTTGGCATCCGAACCTCAACATGGTCCTGTTCGAGTCGTGGCCTGAGCAACTCGAGCACATCGCCGACCACGGTTTGCAGGTTGCAATCGCGCAGCGTGAAATCCACCCGACCGACCCGCGAGAACAAGAGAAGCGAATCGATCAACGAATCCATGCGTTGCGTCAAACGCACCAGCGTCTCGAGTTTTGAGCGTTCGGCATCCATCAACCTGTCCCCGGCATCCTCGAGCAGCAGGGTCGAGTAATTGTGGATGCCGCGCAACGGTTCTTTGAGATCGTGCGAGGCGACATAGGCGAACGAGTCGAGTTCGGCGTTTGAGCGTTCGAGGTCGGCGTTCAAACCGGCCAGCATTTCGGCACGCCGCAGGGCGGCACTGACCACCGCTTGACGCAACTCGAGGGCCGCCTCAAGCTCGGTCGGTTTCCAAGGGATGGCGGAACCCTCAACCGCCTGCTTCCAGGCCGCAAACGATTTGCGCGGTGTCAGGCGTTGCTGACCGTCGGCGCTGGTCTCGACGGGTTTGTTTGGATCGCCACCCCAGGTCACGGTTTGCAATACCTCGGGACGAAACCAGATCACCAGGTCGCGGCCAGATCTGGAAACGGGCACGGCCAGCACCCCGCTGGCGCTGACCTGAAATGCTTCGGCCTCGGCGAACTGGCCCGAGAGTCGGTCGCTGGCGAAGACCTCGAAGGGTTCTTGCTCGGCGAGCCACATTGCCAATCGGCCCACCTGGGATCGTGTCGGTGTTTGCCCGAGCAGTTCGATCTCACCGGCCATCACCACGGCGGCCCCGTGTGCGTCCAGATAATCGAGCAGGTGCAAATCGGGCTGGGTCAAGGCATCCTTGAGGTCATCCTCGCGTTCGAGCAACTCGAGAAACCGTGCCGCCAACGAACGCAGGTGCGCCCGGTAATCGGCGCTTTCGGCCTGTTCTTTGCTGGCGAGTTGCAACGAAAAAACCCGCCCCAAGAATTCACAGGTCGCCCGCGTGTCGTACCCGAGCAGGCGCGGCCCGTCGTATTGGTGACAGGCGATCAGGCCCCACAGTTGTCCGTCCTTGACCAGCGAAACACTCATTGAGGCCCGCACGCCCATGTTCGCCAGGTACTCGAGGTGAACCGGCGAAACGCTGCGCAAGGAACA
This sequence comes from Deinococcales bacterium, assembly GCA_031418155.1. Taxonomy (GTDB): domain Bacteria; phylum Deinococcota; class Deinococci; order Deinococcales; family JAAFIG01; genus JANOWZ01. Next base: position 3,666 of record JANOWZ010000555.1, on the reverse strand, counting down.
GTAACTCATGTCCAAAGGTTCGGCGGTCTTGGACAGGGCCAGCATCGGTACGGGAACGTAAGTGGCATCAGCGATCAGGCGCAGATGATTGAGCACATACAAGGCCCTGGCCTGCTTAGGAATATCCGAGGCGGGATAGTGCAATCCCAAGAACGGCTCGAGGTCTTCGCGCCGCTCCTCGGCGATCACCTCGCCCGCGCCATCTGCGTCAAAACGGTAGACCATCACGCGGTCGAAGCCACTGACCAAACGAACCTCACGTGCCGCCGCCTGACAGAAGGCCGCAACCGAATCGGCCCGCTCAAGCCGCCGCACCGCATCCGAGAGGGCTCGCACATCGACGCTTGCGCCCTCTACCGGCAGTGGGCGTTCAAGTTCCAAGATCACCAGGCCACGATGACGGTGCGCGACCGCATCCAAACTGAAATCGAGACCGATGGGCCGCAACGAAAACACGAACAACGGATTGTGCTCGAGGTCCCCAAGCGACAACGCTTGACGAACCAGTTCTACCGCCTCTGAATCGACGACCACCGAGAGCGGTTTGCCAAGCAAGGTGCTCGGCTCGAGCCCGAGAAAGGTTGCGGCATTGGCGCTGACCTGAACGATCTCGAGGTTGGGACCATGCAAAACCAACAGCACGCCATGCGGTTGAATCGCACCCGGCACATGGATCGGTTCACGGTCGCAGTTGGTCAAGTCCACCAGATCACCCGCCGCGAGCAGGTCCACACCGGAGGCACGACCGAGATCGAATTCCGCTTCGTTCATGCAACTCGCCGGTCACGTTCGAGCCAAACCGCGAACGCCTCAAACGTCTCGAGCGCCCCTGCAACAACCTCGGACTCGAATTCCGCGTTCGTGACTTGAGCGACCAAAAACTGGCGAAACGCGATCCACATCGGTCCGACACGATCGGCGTAACTGTTGAAAAATGCAGCCCCGGAATCGGCAGACAAGCGCAATTGCTTTTGCAAATGTCGCCCAATCACCTGCCCGCCAAGCGTCGCACCCTCGAGCACGTACATCGCGCCCAGCACGTGCGCGAACGACTCGAGCTTGGGCGGATTCGGACACGACAGCGGCGCTTGAAGACCCAGCACCTTCAGATCACGGACCAGCATCGGCAATTTCCGGCGCGATTCGAGATCGAACGCAATCCCGCTCCAGTCGTGGCAAAAAATCTGATCCTCGAGCGGCGCATAAAACGCATGAAAATCGGAGATCAGATTCGCGTAACGGGCACGGGTCAAGACCTCATCCATGATGTCCACCGCACGCTCGAGCCGAACGTGCGGCCTGCTGGTGCCGGACTTGAGTTGATCAAAAATGTTCAAAATCACAGTGTCGGAATGCACTTGAACGATTGGATTGAACGACTGATTCATTGGCACCCTTTCTTCAAGCAGATCAAATTCCTAGAATAGCAAAACCCGGCACCGACGACAACGGACTCGAGAACCCTGTTTTCACATCAGGGTTCTCGAAGCTTTTCCGACCGATTGTGGCGGTCACGAAATCACACGTGATCACCAAGCTCGCAATGGTTCACGAAGTTTTTGATGGTGTCTCTCCTACCGCAGCACTCAGTTCTGACAGGACCGCCTCAGCCCGCGCATGCTCGAGGAGGTCGCCAGTGATGACCTCGCCCGTTTTGAGAATCTCGCCACCGTCCGCATCAAGGACCGCATGAGGCACGGGCTGACCAATCGCCGAGCGCAACGCCGCCTGGTCTTCGGCCTGAACATTCGGGTTGCCATCGCCATCAAGCATTTGCACCGCAAGGTCCGCTTTGGGATCATCGGTGATGCTTTCAAACGAAGGCGAGGGATTCATCTCGCCAAAAACCGCATTGATCAGATCGGCCCCGAACGATTCGCTCGCCGCACGACGGATGGTCTCGAGGCTGACGGTTTCACCCGCCAAGATGATTGGCGTGTCCGTCGCGCCATACACGGTACGGCTGACCGTGTAACCGACCGTCACCTCGAGACTGCCGAGGTCCTGATCTGCATGTGAATGACCACGCAGTTTGTCCAATGTTTGCGCCGCAATTCCCTTGACATGCGCGAACGCATTGAGAACGCCTGTCCCGCCTGCGGAAAGAAATAATTTCTGAAGCGCACCATGCTCGAGGGCCTGTTTTGCGTGCGCCTCGGTGATGGTTTCACCCGGTCCGACGATGATTTGCCCCGCATGGCTGTTCACCCCATAAGAGGCATCCCGTCCAATCACAAAACGCATCTGATTCGCCTCGAGCCGATCCTTGGCATGATCCAACACACCGCTGGCCGCCGCTTGAATTGCACCGCCTGCGTGCGAAGCCGCACCAGAAACCGCATGGCCTGCACTGGAAACCGCAGTCGAGACTGCGCCCTTCAACGAATCGCCAACACCGGTCACGACACCAGAAACCGCACCGGCAAGGCTCGAGCCTGCATTCGATACCGCACGACCCACGAACCCAGGAACCGCTGTGGCCTGCTCGAGCGCCAACGGTTCGACCACAATAGATTCACCGATCACCACGCCCGCAGCAGCAACGAAAATACGACCCTGAATGCCTGCCAGTGTACCTCGAGAAATCTCGATTCCGACCAGCTTGCCAGTGAATTCGTTAAAGCAAAGGTCTGCGAGATGGCCCAGTTTTTCACCCGTTGTCGTCATCACCTCACGGCCCTGAAATGCCGGTTCGTTCAAACGGTTCAGCACCTCGGGCCAAGAGACTGGCGGAAGTCCGCCAACACCTTCAGACACAATGATCGCATCCGGCCCAATGGTTTCAATGCTCTCAAATGAAATTGCTCGAGGATCGTTTTTGCCACCCTCGCCATCAATCATCAGTGCGATGATTTGTTTTCCAGGCACGTCCAGAATCACCTTTTGAACCGGCCCGAGTTTTTGTCCCGTGCGGGTGAAAACGGATTTACCAACCAATTGCTCGCCTTTGATCATCTTGAAATCTCCTGTTGAATCTGAAATCGTTCCTCGGGTGAAACCAAACGTAGACGAAGCAAAGTTTCCTCGAGCAGCGAAGATTCTGCTCAACGGTCTGGTCGCTTTGAAAAGTGAATCCATGAACGCCCAAACATGGCGATGGCAGCGGCCGTATGCGTGTCCAAGGAACCGAAGCTTGCACGAGTTGACTCGAGGGTTGGCAGCAGTTTTGAGGTTGGGAATCGCATGTGCAAACAAGGCGGTGCGCTGACCATCAGCGCTGAACGGTACTGAATCATCGAAATCATCTCCTCGACCAAACTGTTTCGGTCAAACTGTTTCGGTCCGTTTGTTCCGAGCTTGTACAAAACGCTGTCTGGCAAGGCTACAAAGACCGACTGTGGCGAAACTGTTTCATTCCTGAACTGTGGCTGAGTGCGCGACATCAAGGCCACACTCAGCGGACCCTCAGCAGGCGATCAGCCAGCACTCTTTTTGAGGTGAAACCATGACTTGTATTCATTCCAGTAATCACTAACGAGGAGGCTCGAGCGCATGAAGACCAAATACAAACCACACAAACAACCCGTGCACGATCAACCTGCACCGCCAGAGACAGAAAACGAAGATGCCGATCCGGTTGGCAAGATTCCCGACTTTACTGAACTCGACGAGGCGCTCAAGCGGGTGAAACGTCCAGCGAAGGCGAAGGATGCACGTGCGGCAGAT
>JANOWZ010000554.1:0-2249 GCA_031418155.1 Deinococcales bacterium | reverse complement strand
CGGCTGAATCTTGAGTCCATCATTCCTCGAGATTCAGCCGATTTTGTTGCGCGAGATCACCAGTTATTTCGACCAGATGACACGTTAACCACGTTAGACTTTGAGCATGAACTTTCTCACTCGAGGTTTGGTGCTGTTTGGGTTTTCATTGCTGGCAACCAGTGTTTTCGCGCAATCGGCACCGGACATTGCAATCCTGAAAGTGAACGGGCAAGAAGTGTTTCAATCCGATCTCGAGTTGGTGAAATCCATGCTGCCACTCGAGCGGTACAAGACAACCAAAGCCCGCACGAATTTGATCGAAGGGATTTACCTCGAGTTTTTGATTCAGAAGACGGTGCTCGAGCAGAAAGGGATGGCGAAAGTCAATCCTGAATCGGTCAGATTGTTTATGGCGCAATCTCTGCCAAGTCGTCAAAACGATCCAAGACGCAGTAGCTACACAGCGGAAGGTTACGCGGCTCGAGAATTGGTGGAAAAAGCATACCTTGCTACGATCATTTGGGAATTCTATGAGCGGTTTTATGATAAATCACAGCCAGACGCAAAGGCAGTGACTGAACAACAAACCACGGCCTCTTATGTGCAGGGTATCAAACCACCAGAAGTCACGATTCGGGCCATGTTGCTCAAGGATGCGAACGTTGCCAAACGACTCGAGAAGCAAATCCGTTCGGACGCAGATTTTGAACGACTTGCGCGGTACTACTCGTTGGTCCGTGCTTCTGTTGGAGGTGCTTACCCTGGGACCGAACGTCCTGAATCGGTCCGGTTGAATTTGTTGGAGCCGGAACTCCAGATTGGAATCAGCAAGTTTGCCAAACGAGGCATCTTTCGGGTAGCTGCCCCGTTTAATCGTGTTTGGCTCGTCAGTGTCCTGGATACGTCGAAACTGCAACCCAAACGGACTAACCAAGCTTCACCTTTTGAATTGAGTCCTTTGAGGGATTCAGCTCTTGGATCGCTCAATTTTGCTCCAGGCGATGGCTACCAGATTCAAAAATTGACTCAACTCAAATCAACCGTGGAAATTCTCAGTCCAAATTTGAGGCAGCACAACCCAACCGCTGTTAGATTGCAAAACACCAGGCTGGGAATCTCGAGCATTTTTGCAATGACGTTGTTTCTCAACGAACCTGAAATATTTGCAGACATTGAATCCAAAATCAGTCAGGAAATCGAAACTTGGCTGAAGAGAAGCATCATCGAAACAGGACTTCCGTTCAACGGTGCCGGTGCTCGAGACAATGGTGCTGGTGCTCAAGAAAGTCTGGGAAACTATTTGGCCGCACGGGTGAAGGTCAGCGAAAATCAGTTAAAGTCGTATTACGCGGCAAGCAAGCAACAATTCATGTTTGAACGCGGCGGGCAAGCAATGGCCTGCAATTTTAAAACCCAAGCCTTTGCGAATCAGATGCGAAACATGTTTACCCTGTTCACAGATGACAAATGGATCTTTACGCTCGAATCTCCATTCGACAGTCACTGTGATGTTCGCGGTGGAGGTGAAGTACCACCACTTCCAGAGAAACCCTCGAGAACATCACTCAAACCGGTTCCGGGCGGATTCATCACCAAAGTCTTCAGGTATCAAGAAGAATTCTGGTTTGTTGTGTTGTACGGATACCAACCCGAACCCCTGGTCAAACCGTTTGCGTTGGTTCGCAATGAAGTCGAACAGGAATACCGTGGTTTGGTCGCCAAGAAGCAATTGCCCGCTTTCGAGCAAGCCTTGCGTAAACGTGTAAAGGCACAAAATCTGTTCAAGCAAGCCATGCAAGAACTCGAGAACGCTGGCAAATAATCCAACAAAAAGTGCGCGATCATTTGATTGGTCACTTCATTCGAGGTGTATCTCGGAGACCTAAATCAATCCGGGTTCCTCGAGTATCGTCTGGTTGCATGAAACTCAATCACCTGAACCTGATCGTCAGCGATGTTCCCGCCACCGCCGCGTTCCTCGAGAAGTATTTTGGCTTTCGCACGCTCGCCCCAGGCAACGCGAACATGGCGTTCATGACGGACGAGGGCGGTCTGGTCCTGATCATGTTCAAAGGCAAGGACGTTTCGTATCCCGAGGGTTTCCACGTTGGGTTCATTCAGGAATCCGAGGCGGCGGTCAACGAGATCAATCAACGCCTGCGTGACGATGGCTTTGACGTGCCCGCACCGACCCGGAACCAGCAGGGACGCTGGACGTTTTACTTCGATTCCCCAGGCGGTTTCGTGATCGAAGTCGAATACGTGAA
>JANOWZ010000553.1:0-3521 GCA_031418155.1 Deinococcales bacterium | reverse complement strand
GCCCATTCGTATCAAACAGCGCAGCAACCACCTCAGAAAATGAAAGCAACCGACACCCACCTGCCAGGATTTCCTCGAGTACCCGTAACCCGAACTTAAAAACGCTCAACACTGCACGACCATGCGATTTGACCTCTATCGAATTGATGTAGATAAGATTTTGTGGACGAACAGTTCAGCCCCACAATGGAGGCTGACATGCCCAGAAAACTTTACGATCAGCAATACAAAACCCAAGCAGTCAAACTCGCGCAAACCCAAGGCATTAACAAAACTGCTGAAAACCCTGGCATCAACCCGAACATGCTCGGGCGTTGGAATACGCGAACATGAAACCAGCACCAGTCAAGGCCGACCGGCCTTCACCGGCAGAGGCGTTATCGCCCTTTCCGAGCAAGAACAAGAAATCCAACGACTGCGCAAGGAACTCGAGATTGCCCGTCAGGAGCGTGACATCCTAAAAAAGCATCATGCGCAGCATGTTTCACATGACGACCTTCTTCGCCAAGGAAAGCAAGTGAGATTCAAATTCATTCACGAGCACCGCGAAGAATTCAACCTCGAGATCATGCTGCGAGTGCTCGAGGTCAGTAAAGGCGGTTACTACGAATGGCAAAGCAGGCCAGAATCCAAGCGAGCAGCAAAAAGGAAGCAGTTGAGCCAGAAAGTCAAAACCATCTTCGAGAATAGCCGCAACACCTACGGAAGTGCTCGGGTTCACGCCTGCCTGCTCGAGGAAAACGAGTCGTGCTGCAAACCCGTGGTGGCCAGCATCATGCGTGAACAAGGGCTCAAAGGTAAACGCAAAGGCCGAGTCAAACAGAAAACCACGAACAGCAAGCACGCGCACCCAATTGTACAGAACAAGCTTGAGCGAGCGTTTGACTCGAGCAAACCCGACTTGAAATGGGCCAGCGACATCACCTAGTGGATCGTCACACGGTAAAGGTTGGGTATAACCGCTTTAGCTTGATCTGCGCATCCACCGACCGAAACTGCCAATCAATCCGTACCGCCCGAGCACGCCGATCCGTCACCCACCGCTCCGCCACAGCCGTCAACGCCACCACATCACCAACCCGTTCACGCAACGCCTGACGAGCCAACGCCGACCACTCCAATTCCTGGACGTTCAACCACGATCCGTGTTTCGGTGTGAAATGAAACTCAAACCGTCTTGCCAACGCTCGAGCTTCCGCCGCTGGAAACGCCTCGTACAACGCCGCTTTCGTGTGCGTGTTCAAATTGTCCTGCACCAGCACGATCACCTCCGCATCAGGGAATGCTTCAGACAAGCGTTTGAGCGCATGGGCGTAATCCAGCTTCGTTCGGCGTTCCGTGACCCACACATCCCGATTACCGGTTAACGGTTCGACCCAACCGAACAGGTTCGCCGTGCCGAGCCGTTCGTATTCGTAATCTTCGCGTTTAACCTGACCCGGTTTCGGATTGATGGGTTGCAGCACATCACGAATTAACTGGCATGGCTTTTCGTCTAAACCCACTACAGGACGTGCTGGATTGTACGGTCGTTCGTACACGTCCAGCACGTCTTCCATCGCACACACGAATGCTGCGTTCTGTTCTGGCGGAATGCACCACTGGTCTTTTAAGTGCGGAGAAAGTTCGTTTTTTTTAAGGTCCGACGAACGCTCTCTCGAGCAATGCTTTCAACAAGCTCGAGACTGACGACTTGATCTGCGATCATGCGTAGCGTCCATTCGGGTTCACCGTTTGGTGTTTTTGAGCAAGCGATTTTGATGATTTGGGCTTCGACACGACCATCGATTTTGACGGGTTGACCTTTGTCTTTTCGGGCTTTGCGGTGGAGGGTGGTTTCGAGTCCTTGCTTGCAGAATTTCTTGCAAATGCGTTCGACCGAAAAGATTTGCACGCCCAAGTTCTCAGCAATTTGGGCGTGCTGGTGGTTGGGTCCGTTCGTGTCAGCTTGGAGCAGGATGCGGGCTCGAGTGATGGCTTGGGCTGGGTGTTTGCCGGTGCGGGTGAAGCTGGTCAGGAATTGGCGCTGTTCGTCGGTCAGGGTTACGAAGTGTCGTTTCACCTGGTGAGCGTAATACAATTCGCTTTAACAAACAACAAACGTGTGACGATCCACTAGAGGCATTGAGACCGTGGGCACCAATGGAGTATGGAGCCCGTCAACTGGTTGTGCCAGCACGACCGTGCCCTGGAATCGGTTACGCGAAGCGGGCTTTCAAAGTGGAACCCTGAAGGTCAGTGCCAGTTACGAGCAGGCGGGTGCAATCGTTACTGGTCAGGCATCGTTGCAGGTGGACCCTCTGGATGATGCCGCACCGTGGGGTTGGAGGTTCGCGTATCTGGGTCTTGCGCTCGTGTACTACGTGATGGTGTTTGGCGTGGCCTTGACCAATTTGTTCCAACCAGCGATCTATCGATTGGAAGGTACGATCAGCATGTTGAAGGAGCGTCACGCTATTTTGCAGAAACTCAAACCTGCACCTGCGAACACGATCTATGAGGCTTCGCTCGAGAGTGCAAACAAATTGATTACCGTTCTTGATACGCACGTCAAAGACATCTGGACAGTGCGCAAGAAAAGGTACGGGGTTGGCGTGTGGAGTTCAGTGGACTTGATCGTGGACTGGCAAATCATCCATGAAGTCGAACGCTTGCTGGTGCCGTGCCTGGCCAAGGGAGCGGTTGAACGGGAGATCGTGGCCTTGAAGGACAGCACCGGGCGTGACGTGCTGTTCAACGAGTTGGGGCTGACCATCAGCGCGGGAACGGCCACACCGCCAGTCGCAGGTGTGAACGATCAGACTTCCCTACAAAACATCGAGTACGCCGATGCAGCACAGGTTGCAGAACTCCAGCAGTTGATGAAAGCGGCGCACGAACGCCTTGAGGTTCGCTTGGGAGACTTGTTGTTGTCCCAAGGAAAGGCGCTTTGGGCAGTTGGTGTGTTGCTGGTTGCGGTGTGTGCCGCCGCCTGGTGGAAGAACCCGGAATTGCTGCTGCTGGGCGCGTTCGGCGGTATTCTGGGTCGGTCATTGCGCAATACGGAGGCGGTACAGGTACGGGCATCGCTGAGCGTGGATTGGAGCGCGTTTTTCATCAGTCCTTTGATTGGTGCACTGACGGGATGGGCGGGTGTACTGCTCGTTGGTGGGCTGCAAGACCTCGAGATCCTGGGGAAGACATACCCTGTGAATTGGGATGCACCTGGAATCATTGCGCAGGCGCTGGCGGTGGTGTTCGGTGCGAGTGAGCGCTGGTTCAGTGGGTTGTTGGGCAAGGTCAATGGAGAACCCAGCACTTGATCTAAAGCGCAGTGAGCAGTGATGGCACAGACGAATCGTGCATCCTCTGAGGCATCATTGATGCTTACGTCCCAGACGGCATCTTGTGCACCTGACCGCAACAAACCCGTCTAGTATGTCATTCTGATGCACACATGAACGAACGCAACACCCGCAAGGACCTGATCGACCCAGCCCTCTTGCGGGCAGGTTGGGACGTGAACAACAACGCCCAAGTCG
>JANOWZ010000552.1:0-6644 GCA_031418155.1 Deinococcales bacterium | reverse complement strand
AAATCTAAATCCAAAACCCTCATCTCTGAGCGTTAAATGAGCAAATGGTCGATTTTGGGTCTCGAGAATTCGAGTCGCGCCGGTTCTAAAATTTCTGCCAGATGTCGCGTGCGTAAGTTCAGTGATCTACTGTGCTTTTCAGCGATTTAAGCGATGGTGCCGTAGTGCTTGGCTTTGTCGTCCATGCCCATCTGCTTGTAGGTATTGACCAGGTGTGTGGCAAAGAACGCCGTGGCGCGGGCATTGCCGTAGCGTTGTGCCGCCTCGAGGCAGTACAGGTAGTTCTGGGCGGCCACGTGAAACCAGCCTTTTTGTGCGGCGGCGGTTGCCCTGAGGTGAGCGAGTCTGACTTCGTTGATGTCCAGGCGTGGGTCCACGATAACAACCTCCCGTCTCAGCGCCCCAATCCTTTTTATTGGGCCTCAAGGTTGCGTCTCGAGGTGTGCTTCATACCCCTCCAAGGGTTCCCTTTCGGGTTGTTTGCGCTGGAGGAGCGCTGAGTTATGTGGAGTTTATATGCTCTATCTTTATATAAAATGAGAAGACTTCCCATCCTTTCATACTTCAGGAATGGGAAGTTGCTTACGCCCGCTCGAGTGACTTTCGTCTCTGAAACAGGCGCTTAAAAGCAAAAGAATTGTGCCCATTCGGGCCTGAATTGGCTCAGTCTGCGACGGTATACCCGGCCAAACTCACACCGACATAGTAGTAGCCAAGAATCTGTTCATACGTCCAACCACGGGCAGCCAAACCTCGAGCACCCCATTGCGACAGGCCCACGCCGTGACCGTTGCCGCTGCCGGAAATCGCCAATGGTGCCGTTGAAAGCACGCTAACCAACGAGGATTTCGCACCGAGCGCCCGCACGAAACCATACGCGTCCTTGTCCTCGAGCTTGACCGTTGCGTTCGTACCCACAACCTCAATCTTCAAAATTCGACCGGAATCGCCACGTGAAACCACGCGCAAACTGCGGTACGTTCCGGCGCGAGGCGCGAACCTCGAGATCGCATTCGCAATCGTTCCTTTGGATGGCGTGAGTGTCCAATCGGTTCCCGTCCAACGTGAATCTGGGTCCGGGCGTGCGGTCAGGTAAGGGATGTCCTTGCCCCAAACCTCCTTGCTCGAGGCGGTGTACCCGCCCGAATCGGCACTGAAGTACGTTTCGGCTGGCTTGTTGTTCCAGGCAACGATCAGGCCATCCGTGGCGGCAACAGCTTCGTTCCCCGCGTAGGTTTCGGCACTCGCACCGCCGTAGACTTGGCAGCGTTCCGTGGCGCAAACATCGAACTCTCCCACCTGATTCAAACGCGACATTGCATAGGTGCGGGCAATCACGGCCTGCGATTTGAGGGCCTCGAGCGGCCAACTTGAAGGCATCTCTGAGGGCAGTACGCCTTGAACGTACTGTTCGACCGGTAGGGAATTGACCAACGTTAAGCTCGAACCTTGCGCGATCAGGTAGGCGTAGCCGCGATAGGCGCGACCCGCGAACTGGAACAAGCCATCCGAGCCAGTCTCGAAGACAAGACGTGCCTGACCGGTGTCATACGAGCCTTGTGCGGTGGCAATCGAAATCTTTGAGTCGCGGGCAGTGATGCGCCACTCGAGTGCTGCCTCGGAACGGTTCAGCACAGTGCCATCGGTGTACATGGTCGTATGTGCGCCTGGAAATAGAAGCGAGATGTTTTGTTGTGTGGTCAATTGCACGCGAATGTAAAGGATGCGATCCGTTTGGGCAGATGCGCCGATGCCTGCCAGCACGAAAAGTGCCACCAGCATCAGAAGAGAACGGAACGGACGAGTCATGAAGGTCAAGGTACTCGAGAAATCGCGTTTTATACGTGAAAATCCGACATCTGAGCTTTTGCTGCACTATGGTAAAGCAATGGCTGGAACGCGAAGTAAACGAAGGCAACCATCGGAAATTCGGGCCGAACAGAATGCGAGAACTGTGACTCGAGATGCAAGATCAACAAAGCAATGGAGCAAGCAAATGTCAAACGATGGCGCACAAAAACGATGGGACGCGCAAATTCAAGCATTCGACACCGGTCGAACGGTGTCTGGGATTCGCAAAGGAGACGTTGTTGAAGCTCGAGGCAAGTTTGAGGTTCATTACCGCAAATTCTGACTGTAGCCAACTCGAATGTGACCCAATCAAACGCAGCCACCAATTGCGCCTCGAGTGCTTGATTGAACGCACCAGACCTTCAAATGCCGAGCTGAAGGCGCATCGGATGGTCTTTGGCAAACTCGAGCAAATCCCAGAGGTTGCCGTATAAATCTTTGAAGACCGCCACCGTACCGTAATCCAGGGTTTTGGGTTCACGCACAAATTCGACCCCACGCCCCAGTAAGGTTTCGTAATCGCGCCAGAAATCATCGGTCTGCAAGAACAAAAACACGCGCCCTCCGGCCTGATTGCCGATGAACGCCTCCTGCTCGGGTTTTGAAGCTCGAGCCAACAAAATCGTCGCGCCGCCCATGCCTGGATTGCCCGAATTGGCCGGGGCGACCACCACCCAGCGTTTGTCTTGTTCGGGCTGGTAGGTGTCCTCGAGCAGCGTGAAACCGAGCTTTTGTGTGTAAAACGCGATGGCTTCGTTGTAGTCACGGACCACCAAGGCGATGTGGGCCAGTGCTTGTCTCATGCGTCATTGTACGGTTGGATTCCTTTGGATTCCTTTCCGAGCCTCGAGTTGGCATCATCTCTGCCGGACAGGTGTCAACTTTGCGTCCCTCTGGTATCGTCTCGAAAAGAAAGCTTCGAGGAGGCGCGATGCAGCACGGGCGGATGGAATTTCATGTTTCACGGGCGGCCAGGGATTTTTATGGCTTCGATCAAAACCTCTTCTCGAGCAATGGCAATGTGATCTTTGCAAACTTCATGGCGGCCCGGAATTTTGCGGCCCGCATGAATGCCAAGCGCGACTTGGTGAACTTCCCGGATTCGGCGGTCAGACCGTCTCAGGTGAACGCGATGGGTTTGATCGACGAGATGCTGCATTTGCTGCTCGAGCAGTACCGCAAGACGCACGTGCCAGGCTTGATGCGCGATGCCTTGCTGGATTTGGCGGGCAAGGTCAGTCCCGAACGCCTCGAGAAAACACTCGCCCACTTTGCCAGTTCGTTCCCTGCCGTGCGCGTCTACCGCGGTGAACAACCGCTCGAGACGTACCTGGCGGGCACTTCCGATGGCCGTCCCAACCGCGAGATCGTTTTAGAGGAATTGCTGATGTTGTACATGGCGAACGCGAACCCGGCGTTCAATCCGTTTCTGGAACTCTTTGACGATGCCGCACTCGAACTCGAGACGGCCTATTCGGAAATTGTGAGTCATTTGGAAGCGTTTCTCGAGAAGCAACCGGCCTTCAAAGCATCCGGCAACCTCTCGATCTGGAAAGTCCTGCGCCTGCCCGCATTGACGCACCCAGATTCACTCGAGGCGCAACTCGAGTACCTGCTGGTCACGTTTGGCGAGATGCTGGTCGAGTTCAAAATTCGCGTGCTCTCGAACCTCGACACGATCCGTGAGGAGGGACGTTATTTTTACCGTCCCGCCGGTCCGGGCGTTGGTATGGGCGGCGATGTTCACATTCAATCCGTGAACGCCGTCATGCTCGAGGAGGAACCCGAGGCGTTCACCATGGACCGCGATTGGATGCCGAATTTGGTGCTGATCGCTAAAAATGCTTTCGTCTGGTTGGATCAACTCTCCAAACTCTACGGTCGGGCCATCAACACACTCGATGCCGTGCCGGATGAAGAACTCGACAAACTCGCCTCGAGCGGTGTGACGGGACTCTGGCTGATTGGAGTGTGGGAGCGTTCGCACGCCAGCAAAGAAATCAAGCAACGCATGGGCAACTCGGATGCGGTTGCATCGGCGTATTCGCTGTTCGATTACGCGATTGCGCACGACCTCGGCGGCGATGGCGCGGTGGACAATCTGCGTTCTCGCGCCTGGGCTCGAGGGATTCGGATGGCCTCGGACATGGTGCCGAACCACGTTGGCATTGACGGCAAATGGGTGATCGAGCATCCAGATTGGTTCGTCAGCCTTCCATACAGCCCGTTCCCGAGTTACACGTTTGGCAGTGCGGACCTGTCCACCGACTCGAGGGTGGCAATTCACCTTGAGGATCACTATTACGATCATTCCGATGCGGCAGTGGTCTTCAAGCGGGTGGACCGTTGGACCGGTTCGGAATCGTACATCTATCACGGCAACGATGGCACGAGTTTGCCCTGGAACGACACGGCTCAACTCAATTACCTGAATCCTGAAGCTCGAGAGGCCGTCATTCAGACGATCTTGCACGTGGCGCGAAACTTCCCGGTGATCCGTTTCGATGCCGCGATGACGCTCGCCAAAAAGCACATTCAACGGTTGTGGTTCCCGGAGCCCGGAAGCGGTGGCGGCATCGCCTCTCGAGCCGAGCATGGCCTGACCAAAGCCGATTTTGACAAGGCGATCCCGCTCGAGTTCTGGCGTGAGGTCGTGGACCGTTGCGCCGTCGAAACGCCGGACACGCTCCTGCTGGCCGAGGCGTTCTGGATGATGGAAGGCTACTTCGTGCGCAGTTTGGGAATGCACCGTGTCTACAACTCCGCCTTCATGAACATGTTGCGTGACGAGAAAAACGGCGAGTACCGCCAGATTCTGAAAACCACGCTCGAGTTTGAGCCGGAGATTCTGAAGCGGTTTGTGAATTTCATGAACAACCCGGACGAACGCACGGCGGTCGAACAGTTCGGCAAGGGCGACAAGTATTTCGGTGTGGCAACCCTGATGTCCACGCTGCCGGGATTGCCGATGCTCGGGCACGGACAGATTGAGGGCTTCACCGAGAAGTACGGCATGGAATACCGCCGCGCCTACTACGATGAACAGATCGACACGGGCCTGGTCGAATACCACGGCACGCAGATTTTCCCGCTGCTCAAACGCCGTCACGTTTTTGCCGATACCGCGAATTTTGTGCTTTACGATTTCGGCAACGAACACGGCACTCTTGAGGACGTTTACGCCCACTCGAACGCGCACGGCAACGACCGCGCTTTGATCGTTTACAACAACCGTCACGGTGACGCTCGAGGTTGGGTCAATGTTGGGCGTGGCGGCAAGAATCGCGTGTGCAGCCTCGGCGATGCGCTCGCGCTCTCGAGCAGCGATCAGAATTTTGTGATCTGGAGGGAAGTCTCGAGCGGACAAGAATTCATTCGTCGCAGCAAGGACGTGCGCGATCAGGGCTTGCACCTCGAGTTGGGCGCGTATGGTCGGGCCGTGATGCTTGATTGGCGCGAAGTTCATGACTTTGATGGCCGTTACGCCCGCGTCGCCGATGCGCTTGGCAGTCGCGGCTGCTCGAGCATCGAAAACGAAGTTCACAACTTGCGCCTACGTCCGGTGCTCGGGCCTTGGCGCGAACTGATCGCCCTGTTCCCGAAACTGTACGAGGCGCGTTCGCTGGCCGATGCTCCCAAAGCAAAAACCGGTGCGATGGCTGCCTCGAGCGATCCACCGGCGGCTCAGCAAAAAATCCTCGGTGAGGTCGAAGCATGTGCCAAAACCTTCGCCGATGCACTTGAGGCATTTACCGGTCGCAACCTCGCGGGCGTGCCGTATGCGCGTCGTGTGCGCCGCGAACTCGAGGTCGCCATGACGCTGCCAGCACGGGCCGCGAAACTCAAACCCGTCGTCGGTCAACTCGAACCCGAATTCAGTTTCGCCGTGGTTTACGGTTGGATTTGCTCACACGCGCTCGGACTGCTCGAGGGTGATTTGGCCCTGTCCGTGCCAATCATGGACGAGTACGGCCTGACGCGAGTGCTCGAGGAGCAACTTCGCACCTCCAGTGATGAAGGTGCCGATTCTGGCGCGTTTCGCTCGAGTGATCCAAGCTGGGATGCCGGACTCGTCC
Source organism: Deinococcales bacterium (assembly GCA_031418155.1). Classification (GTDB taxonomy): domain Bacteria; phylum Deinococcota; class Deinococci; order Deinococcales; family JAAFIG01; genus JANOWZ01. The sequence continues at coordinate 717 of JANOWZ010000552.1, read as the reverse complement.
GCTACCTTGCCGCCCGTGACGAGGCGCTTCGACCTGCGATCAAAACTTCAGCCTTCACGCTTGAGCCTGACGTACTGGTGCGCGACCTGACCGGCGATGTGGACGCTCAAACGTTCCTCGGTATCAACCGACACGATGGTGTGACATACATCAACAAAGATGCACTCGAGCGTACCCTCGCCAACCTGTCCGCACTCTCGATGGTCGTTGCCGGTGATGAACCGGGCCGCAAAGCCGCACAGGTCGAGGCGGTTGGTGCTCGCTATCTCGAGGTTGTGCGTGCCATCGCCGCCAAAGCAGCACTCGGTGGTTACAAACTCGAGGCATTGCTTGGCGCGAACGTTCGCACCCTCTAAAACAACCCTGATTCGAGGGACGATTATCGATGCGATCTCCCTCGAGTCAGTTTGGTTGCTGGATTCGATTGCTGACCAAAAGGCGGGTTCGCTTCTAGTGCATGACCACGGTGATTTTGAGTGGTTCTCTCAAAATCACCCGACCAACGGGAGTAGTGTCCAGTGCAGCGCCAACGGATTTCGGAGGATACGACGTAATACGTAGAAATCAAGGTGGCGGTGCACTAGTGGGTCACTTGACGTGCTTGCGGTGTTTCGGACCTCAGTTTGATGAGAACACAATTTTTCGAGCAGGACGCGCAAAACACTCCAAGTATCTCAAACTCGATTGCCTATATCCACGTCAAGTGACCCACTAGTG
>JANOWZ010000551.1:0-1751 GCA_031418155.1 Deinococcales bacterium | reverse complement strand
ATCTGCCGCACGTGCATCCTTCGCCTTCGCTGGACGTTTCACCCGCTTGAGCGCCTCGTCGAGTTCAGTAAAGTCGGGAATCTTGCCAACCGGATCGGCATCTTCGTTTTCTGTCTCTGGCGGTGCAGGTTGATCGTGCACAGGTTGTTTGTGTGGTTTGTATTTGGTGTTCATGCGCTTGAGCCTCCTCGTTAATGATTACTGGAATGAATACAAGTCATGGTTTCACCTCAAAAAGAGTGCTGGCTGATGGCCCGCTGATGTTCCGCTGAATGCTCCACTGTTTCTCGGTGGGTGTCTTAGCTCATTTCTTGCATTCATGCGGCAGCACGCATGAAATCACAACGCAATTCAGACGCAGCTTCAAGCAATTCGCGTTCCAACTCGAGTTTCAACCCCACCAACCACGGCACAACCACGCGACGTAACGCCAACGCCAGAAATCGCCAATCCGATAAAACACTCATCATCAAAGTCGTTCTTGAAACTGCTGTCAGCATGAATGCCAAAAACGCCAACGTCAAAAACCGGATCGCACCATGCAGCGTTCGTCACGCCCCGCGTGCGTTGCACGACGACCGAACTGATCCAACCCGAACCTGGATTTCATGACCTTAAAAAAACTTCTATCTTCTTGCTCACAAGACAGCACCTGGCGGGAAGTTCGCGCAACCATCTTCGCCGTCCTCACCGAGAAATCGTTGTTTCACTCGCTGGTTTCGTACTGACCACGTAACGCCATTCAAACTTGCCATCCTTGAGCTTCAAACGATACCAACCCACCCACACCGGTGTTGCATAGCACGTTAGATCAACCCTCGAGCCGTGCATGCTGAGTTGATCGAGGCGTTTGCCCTGAATGGTTGTGCGATCACAGGGCATTCCAGTGACCACGTGAAAACCAAGCTTGGCACCACCGTCAACAAAAGCGCCACTGCCAAATCCCATGCCCGCCAAAACTCGAACGCTGATCTCGTCTGGTAGGGCACGTTTGAGTTGCCTGAGCAATGCCAGTGCCAAAACAACCTGCGTGGCAAAACCTTTGCCTTTCCATATGGCGAACGAAAATGGTTGGCGTTCATTTCCGACGATCACGTAGAGCACCACCAAGCGCGAATAGCCCGCCAGGTGCTATTTTATGAGCAAGAAATGCAGGCCAAGCACCGCGTTGAACACACTGACTGGTAAATCCGGAAAGTCACCAGTTTTCTCGAGGGTGATCAAGTCAACGGCTGCTTTGATGGTTCGGGCTTGACCTCGAGCTTTGTTTCTGGCCCTCATAATGCGTGACAGAGCCGTTTCTTGAAGGTGCTGATTAAATGCGTGTAAGTTCCAGAGGGCTTTGTTGTAGAACCGACTGAGGCTACTTGGACTTTTTCCAGTGCTGCGTTGTGGTCTTGGGTTGCCGTCACCGTCAAGGAAGCTGTGCATGGCGACCTGGAAGCTGGTCTGGGCACTCGCGGTTGCGAAGCGCGAACAGCCCGCTAGTGCAAGACCACGGTGATTCTGAGTGGTTTTCTCAGAATCACCCGACCAACGGGAGGAGTGTCCAGTGCAGCGCCAACGGATTTCGGAGGATACGAAGTAATACGTAGAAATCAAGGTGGCGCTGCACTAGTGGGTCACTTGACGTGCTTGCGGTGTTTCGGACCTCAGTTTGATGAGAACACAATTTTTCGAGCAGGACGCGCAAAACACTCCAAGTATCTCAAACTCGATTGCCTATATCCACGTCAAGTGACCCACTAGTG
>JANOWZ010000550.1:0-6965 GCA_031418155.1 Deinococcales bacterium | reverse complement strand
AACAACCCTTGCCGATTCCAACTATTCTGGCTTGAAATTGGTCGTGCGGTAACGGTCTGGTAATACCCGAGTTCTAGCCTCAGGCCAAAGGGGGCATGACATGAAAATCAAAGACCTGATGACGCAACACGTGATCTCGGTGGACCCAAAACTACCGATTCCAGAGGCGCAAAAACGCATGAAAGAAGGTGGCTTTCGTCGCCTACCGGTGCTCGAGAAGGGTGAGTTGATCGGCATCGTCACCGACCGGGACATCCGTGAGGCCATGCCCTCAGACGCGACCTCGCTTTCGATCTGGGAGATCAATTACCTGATTCCAAAAATCCTGGTCAAAGAGATCATGACCAAGAATCCAGTCACGGTCAGTCAGGATGCCAGCGTCGAACGCGCCGCACGCTTGATGCTCGAGCACAAGGTTGGCGGGTTGCCAGTGATGTCGGGCGGATCGCTTGTGGGCATGATTACGGTTACGGATGTGCTCTGGGCATTTCTGGAACTCTCAGGGAACAACGCGGTTGTCGGCGAAAACGAGGCCAGCACGAGGGGAATGGTCGCCAGCAGGAGGGCATGATGTTCAAGCACATCCTGATCCCCATCGATTCACAGCAACTCAGTCAGCACGCGGCAAAGGTTGGCCTCGAGTTTGCGCAGAAGTTGCAGGCTCAGGTGACGTTGCTGCATGTGATTCAAATGCCGCCAGTTTATCCTCCGCAGTCCGAACACGCGACACTCGAAACGATTCGAGATCACGCCAAAAAACTGCTCGAACCGTGGGCGGCAATCGCAGCAAAAAAGGGTGTCGGCCTCAAAACGAAAATGGTTCAAGATGATGCCTACAGTGTCGCTGCGAGCATCGTCAAGGCCGCCAACAGTCTCGAGTGCGATGTCATCCTGATGGGAACACAGGGCCGCGAAGGACTTGACCGTTTGTTGGTTGGCAGCGTCGCCGAACGGGTCACCCGGCTGGCGAATCAACCAGTGATGCTGGTAAGGTCAGCCCATTCGGGCCAGGTGGACAAAGCGAATTCGTTCGGTTCGATTCTGGTTCCAATCGACGGAAGCAGCACCAGTCAGGCCGCATTGTGGACGGCCGATGAACTCGCCAAGCAACTCGGCGCGAGCCTGCATTTCTTGCATGTTGTGCCGGACCTGCCACTGCCGATGAGTGACGGTATGGGCTTCGGAACGATGAACTACAGGTCCGAACCTTGGATCGAAGCACTCGAGCATCAAGGGCAGGCGATCACCAAGCACGCCAAGGAATCAACCACGTTGGAGAAGGTCGAAACGAGCGTGATCCCGGCATCCGGTGCTCGAATCGCAAACCAGATTCTCAAATTTGCCAAGGAACACCACTCGAGCCTGATCGTGATTGGCACACATGGACGCAGCGGTCTTGACCGTTTGCTTTTGGGCAGCGTTGCCGAGGGCGTGATGCACCACGCGGACGTTCCAGTCATTTTGGTGCGCTCCAACCCGAGCAAAACTTGAATCCATTGCCGCATCTCGAGCCACGAGAGGGGGTGATTCCAATGTGAGCATTCGAGTCATAAGCAAAAAATTCTGTGTCAAGGAGGATTTTCATGACCAAAGATGTCAACCTGCAAAACCGTGTCAGCGAAGCGCTCGAATTCGAGCCTGGAATCCATGCCGAAAAAATTGGCGTGACCGTTGAAGACGGTGTGATCACCCTCGCCGGTGAAGTGCCCACTTTTGCCGAGAAGTTCGGAGCGGTGCGTACCGCCAAGCGCGTCTGGGGAGTCAAAGCCATCGCTGACGAGCTCGATGTTGTGCTGCCAATGGCGCACCAACGCAACGATTCCGATCTGGCGCATTCGGCGCTGCTCGCCATGGAATGGGATGCCATCGTGCCGGACAATGCCATCAAGATTACCGTCACGCACGGTCGCGTCACGCTCGAGGGCAGCGTGGACTGGCAGTACCAAAAGGATGCGGCGATCCGGGCGGTGCGCAACCTGACCGGTGTCAAATCGCTGATCAACAACATCACCGTGCGGCCTCGCGTTTCGCCACAATCGGTGCGTGAAAAGATCGAGAGGGCGTTCAAACGTTCGGCAGAACTCGAGGCCGCGCAGATCAGCGTTGAGGCTCGTGAAGGCACCGTGACCTTGCGTGGAAACGTGCATTCACTGGTCGAACGCGAGGAGGCCGAACGTGCGGCTTGGGCCGCACCTGGAGTCTCGAGGGTTGAGGATCACCTGATGGTCGTTCCCGCTTAACGTTTGGCTCGAGTCGCGGCTCAATTTCTTTGCAGCAGGTTCAGTCCGATCTGGGCTGAACCTGCTATCTTGGACCATCGTCAAGCAGTCTTCTGGAGGTCGTCTGATGTTGAGTCTCGAGAACGTGCGCGTCACCAGTTTGGGTGCAGCCAGCATTCGCAGTCCATTGATTGGGCGGCGCGATCATTTCGTCACGGATGAGGCCCGCGTGCTGACCTGTTCGTTGACCAGTGAACTCGAGGCGTACATCGCACGGGCAGAATTACCGCCTTCGTTTGAACAGGCTGGTCCTCGTCACGATTTGTTCTTCGACCCACACCAAACCGTTGTTGGTGTGCTGACCTGTGGCGGATTGTGTCCGGGTTTGAACGACGTGATTCGCAGCATCGTCATGACGGCCACGTATGTCTATGGCATCAAACAGATTTATGGATTTCGTTACGGCTACGCCGGTTTGAATGCCGCCAGCAAACTCGAACCGCTCGAGTTAACCCCCAGCAGTGTTGAGGATATCCACAACAACGGTGGCACGATGCTCGGATCGTCTCGAGGACCGCAACCCATCGAGGCTATGCTCGAGACCTTGCAACGCTTGAAGGTCAATGTGCTGTTCTGCATCGGTGGTGACGGCACCCTGCGCGGCGCGTCCGCACTGGCCCAAGCCGCCCTCGAGCGTGACCTGAGTATTTCCGTGATCGGCGTGCCCAAAACGATTGACAACGACTTGATGTGGCTCGAGCGCAGTTTTGGTTTTGCCACCGCCGTTGAGGAGGCCACCCGTTCACTCGCTGCCGCGCACGCTGAGGCTCGAGGTGCGTTGAACGGAATTGGTTTGGTCAAACTGATGGGCCGTGAGAGCGGTTACATCACGGCTCACGCCACACTCGCCGATGGTGATGTCAACTTCTGTTTGGTGCCGGAAGTCCCATTCACACTCGAGGGTCCGAACGGACTACTCGCGCTGCTCGAGACCCGATTGCGCGAACGCCATCATGCTGTGATTGCCGTGGCTGAAGGCTCTGGTCAAGAATTGCTCGCGGCAAATGCTGCGCTCAAAGATGCTTCAGGCAATACCAAGCTACAGGACATTGGCACATTCTTGCGCGACGCGATCAGCACACATTTCAAAGCTCGAGGCTTCGAGCACAGCATCAAATACATCGATCCGAGTTATTCGATTCGCTCGCAAACCGCCAATGCGATTGATGCCGAGTACTGCATTGCGCTCGGGCAGCACGCGGTCCATGCGGGCATGGCGGGACGCACCGACATGATGGTTGGGTACTGGAATCAGTATTTCACGCACGTGCCAATTGCGCTCGCCACAACCAAGCGCAAGAAGATCGATCCAGGAAGCGAACTTTGGCAACGGGTGCTGGGATCGACTGGGCAACCCGCACTGACCTGACTCGAGCCAAGTCTACGCTGATCTGCAACGGACGGCTCGAGCGAGCACCGCCACCGACAGAGCGATCTCGAGTACGAGGTTTTGCTTCTCGATTGAGACCTCCAGTTTCGTGGCTTCATTGGGCAAGAGACATTTCGCGTGTTCCGAAAGTCGGGCTATAGTCAATCAATGTCTACGTCCATTTTAGACACGAAACTGTATGTTCCTCAGCCGCGACCACAGCTTGTGCTCCGCCCTCGCCTGCTCGAGCGGCTGAACGAGGGTTTGCGCTCCAAACTCACACTTATTTCTGCCCCGGCAGGTTTTGGAAAAACCATGTTGGTCAGCGACTGGGTTGCCCGTCTTGCAAGACCTGTCGCCTGGCTTTCATTGGACGAAGGCGACAGTGACCCGAAACGTTTTCTGACCTATCTCCTGACGGCGTTGCAGACCGTTGCGCCCGATCTTGGGGAAGGTTTGTTGAGTGCGCTTCAATCGAATTCATCACCACCGACTGAATCGATCCTGGCGGCCTTGCTCAACAGCATTGCCACCATCTCGGACGATTTTATTTTGGTACTTGATGACTACCACTTGATTGATTCCAAACCTGTCGATCATGCCCTGACCTTTTTGCTCGAGCACCTGCCCGCACAAATGCACGTGGTCATCACGACACGCGAGGACCCCAACCTGCCGCTGGCTCGGTTGCGTGCCAGCCAGCAATTGACCGAGATTCGTGTCACAGACTTGCGTTTTAGTCCTGCTGAAGCTGCCGAATTTCTCAACCGGGTGATGGGCCTCAAGCTCTCGAGCCAAGAGATTGCTGTCTTGGAAACCCGAACCGAAGGTTGGATCGCGGGTCTGCAATTGGCTGTGCTCTCCTTGCAAGACCACCAAGATGTGCCGGGCTTCATCGAAGCGTTTGCCGGAGACCATCGTTACATTGTCGATTATCTGGTCGAAGAGGTCTTGCAGCGTCAACCTGAAGCCATTCGAAGCTTCCTGCTTCAGACCTCCATCCTCGAGCGTTTGAATGGTTCGCTGTGTGATGCCATCACCGATCAGTCGGGAAGCAAGACGCGATTGGAGGCGTTGCAACGCGGCAATTTTTTTCTGATTCCGCTGGATGACAAGCGTCACTGGTTTCGTTATCACCATCTGTTTGCCGATGTCCTTCACCTGCACTTGCAGACGGAACAGCCGGATCAAATCCCTGCCCTGCATCGACGCGCAAGTGTCTGGTTTGAACACAGTGGTTCTGTAGCAGATTCAATCCGCCACGCGCTGGCCGCTGAGGATTTCGAGCGGACAGCGGACCTGATCGAACGGGCCATGCCTGCGATGCGGCGAGGCAGACAAGAGTCGATGGTGCTCACTTGGCTCGAGATGCTCCCCAAGGAACTCTATGAGCGCCGGCCCGTGCTCAGCGTCCACTTCGCCGGGACGTTGCTCTCAAATGGCAAGCTTGAGGGTGTCGAATCTCGACTTCGGGAGGCCGAACGCTGGCTGGATATCGGTGAGCAATCATCAACGACTGAGATGGTCGTCGTGGATGAAGAAGAATTTCGCAGCCTTCCCGGTTCCATAGCCGTGTTCCGTGCCGCGCATGCCTTGGCGTTAGGCAACCTGCGCGACAGCGTGAACAGCGCCCGGCGGGCGCTCGAGGTCTTGCCCGATGAAAACCATCACGGGCGCGGGGCGGCATCGGGACTCCTGGGACTCGCGTATTGGACAACTGGGGATCTCGAGGCGGCGCAACAATCGTATGCCGAATGCATGACGAGGTTGCTAAAGGTTGGTCACAACTCTGATGCGATTGGAATCAGCATCGCCTTGGCAGACATTCAGATGGTGCAAGGTCGTCTGCATGAGGCCATGAGGACTCACGAGCGAGGCTTGCAACTGGCAAGCGAACCGGGTGCGCCCGTGCTGCGCGGAGCGGCAGACATGCACGTCGGCATGAGCGAACTCGAGCATGAACACAACGACCTGAGTGCCGCCACGCAGCACCTTCTGACCAGCCAGGACCTCGGTGAGTTCAATGGCTTGCCGCAACACCCTTATCGTTTGCGTGTGGCCATGGCTCAAATACGACAGGCCCAGGGAGATTTGGACGGTGCTCTCGAGTTGCTGCTCGAGGCGGAGCGTTTGTATGTGGGTGACTTCTTTCCAAATGTGCGTCCCATTGCCGCCTTAAAATCACGGGTCTGGGTTGCGCAGGAAAATTTGGGGGAAGCCCTCAATTGGGTGCGTGAACAGAAGCTCTCCTCTCAGGACGACCTCAACTACTTGCGCGAGTTTGAACACATCACCTTGGCTCAAGTCCTCTTGGCGCAATCAAAAAGCGAGGATACAAATCAATCTGATCTTGAGGCAATGGGCCTGCTCGAGCGTCTTCTCAAAGCAGCGCAAGCGGGCGAGAGAATCGGAAGCGTCATCGAAATTCTGATCTTGCAAGGTTTGGCCCTCCATGCTCGAGGCGATACACCCGCCGCGCTCGAGGCATTGCAACAAGCCCTGACGTTGGCAGAACCAGAAGGCTACATCCGCATCTTCCTGGATGAAGGTTTACCGATGGCACAACTGCTTGGCGAAGCTGCTGCACGCAAAATTTCGCCAAACTTTACGGGCAATCTACTGGCAGCATTCAAAGCTCAGCAACAAAAAAATGCAGGCGAATCCGCTCAACCCAATATGCACGGGCACACGAGCCTGACCTCGCAGCCTGTGCTCGAGACACTGAGCCAACGCGAACTTCAAGTGCTACGGATGTTCAACACCGACCTCTCGGGACCCGAGATCGCCCGTGAACTCGAGATCGCCTTGAGCACCCTGCGCACACACACCAAGAGCATCTTCAGCAAACTCAACGCCACGAATCGCCGGACAGCGGTCACACGGGCAGTGGAACTGGATTTGATCTAACCACGCAAACGCAGCGAAAAAGCTGCACCTCTACAGCCATTTCGGGATCTCTTGAGAATGCCTTTTTGCTCAAGAAATCCCCGAGTGATACGGGTGACAAACAGTGGCCCACCAGGTCGAAACTTGGTCCCCAAGATTTCGACAAGAAAGACATCGGCAAAAATTGACGAATTTTGCTTTTGGAATTCTCAATCATTGCCGAAGCCACTGTAAGCGTGAGCCAACCCCGACTTCTGTCGGCGAGTTCTGCCATGATGGGCTTGTGATTTCGTTGAACCGCCGCGATTTTTTGCGTTTCGCCAGCCTCGGCGGGCTGGGTTTCTCGAGCCTGCGAACTTTTGCCCGTGCACAGTTCTCGAGCAATCCGTTCGCTCTGGGCGTGGCCTCTGGCGATCCAAGTTCAGATGGGT
>JANOWZ010000549.1:0-3384 GCA_031418155.1 Deinococcales bacterium | reverse complement strand
CGAAGATTATTCAGGCGGATCGGCCCTCACAAAAGCGCCTGCCTTAAGCCTCAAAGGGCCAGAATCTCGAGGGTTTGGATTCGGTTGAAGTCGCTTAAACGTGTGCCTGAGGCCAATGACGGCTCCTTACCACCTCGAGCCTGAAGTTAAAGGTTTGATGTGTGATTGGAATTTCTAAAATGTGCTACACTGCCTCGATTTCGATTCAGCGACTTCACACATTCCCGGCATCGTCCGGTGGTTTGAAGCACTGAGAGTGAAAGCGAAATCGTTAGAGGAGTAAGATATGCCAGAAGGTACCGTCAAGTGGTTCAACAGTGAAAAAGGCTTCGGATTCATCGCGCACGAAGGAAACCCAGATGTTTTCGTGCATTTCAGCGCCATCAAGGGTGCGGGCTACCGCAATCTTGAAGAAGGCCAGCGCGTCAGCTTTGACATCGAACCCGGCAAGAACGGCAAAGGCCCACAGGCCGCCAACGTTCAAGCCGTCTAAATCCGATCTCGAGATCAATCGCCCCCAGCTATTGGGGGCGGTTTTATTTTGGTCAGTGGAGTCTTGAGAGGCAAATGATCCTCGAGACTTCCCGTACACTCGAGTCATGAATGCCGATCCGATCAACCCGAATCCGATCAACCTAGGCTATTCGTTCTGCCCGAACGACACCTTTATCTTTTATGGCCTGACGCACGGACGCATTCCGGGCGAAAGCGTGATCGAACAACTCGAGGATGTCGAAACCCTGAACCAATGGGCGCTGACCGGCAAGCTCGAGATGACCAAAATTTCGTACCACGCCTACGCTCACGTTCGAGACCAGTATGTTGCTTTGCGTTCCGGCGGAGCGCTCGGGCGTGGCGTCGGGCCGTTGATTGTTGCTCGAGAACCGCTTGAAAGTCTGGTCGGCAAGACCGTGGCGATTCCCGGCGCGATGACCACCGCAAACCTGATGCTGACGCTTTCACAGCCCGAAGGCATCAAGACTCGAGTCATGCGTTACGACCTGATCATGCCCGCCATTGAACGTGGCGAGGTTGATGCTGGGTTGATCATTCACGAATCGCGTTTCACCTACCAGCAGCATGGGTTGGTCAAACTGCTCGACCTCGGGCAATGGTGGGAAGGGGAGACCGGCCTGCCCTTGCCGCTTGGAGCGATCCTGGCGCGGCGCGACCTGGGCCTCGAGAAATTGCGCGAATTGGATCAGGCCGTGCGTTCCAGCCTCGAGTACGCTTACGCGCACCCGTCTGAACCCAAAGCGTACATTCGTCAGCACGCCCTCGAGATGGAAGATGCGGTGATGCAGGCGCACATCGATTTGTATGTGAATGAATTCAGCTTGGATGTCGGCGAGGAGGGCGAACGTGCCGTCAAGGAATTGTTCGCCCGCGCTGAAGCCCGAGGGTTGATCCCAGCCTCGAGCCTGCCATTATTTGTTGGTTAATTCCAGAACTTCCACCACGGCTTGTCATCCTGAAATCCAGCCAAATTCTCGAGCGCCACATCGAACACCAAACTCGATTCGATTTGCGCGAGTGTCTGTCGAACCCTCGAGAGCGCATGTTCCGGTGGCGGATTGTTCAAGTTGGCCTCAAGCGCTTCGATGGCTTGGGCTTTGATCACAAAACTGCCATCCCGAAACGGCAGGGTAATCGATGCGACAAATGTGGAACCTCGTGGTTGGGCTGGCAGTTGCAACTCGAGCAGCACCGCCCGGAATTTCTGCACGGTCCGCACCTCGAGCCCAATCACAGAACCTTGTTGTGTGACCGCGCCAGAATCGTAAAACGCCCGCAAACCTCGAGCGTCACTCAGGCGCACCGGAATGTCGGGCTGCAAATCGAAGGAACGAAACTCGATCACGTCGTTGAAGGCGTTCAACCACAGTTGACGGGCCGGTTCGTTCTTGCGCAGCATCAAGCCGGGCGTGCTGAAACGGATCGAATCGGTGGTAAAAACGGACTCGGGCATCACACAAGCCTACACTTGAGACTCAGAGCACGTAAACTCAGGGCATGAAGGTCAACCTCTCCTTTTTTGCCGCGCACAAACGCACCGCCGGAACCGATAAAGCCAGCATCGAACTGCCCGAAGGCTCAAGTGCCCGAGATGCGGCCCGCGCCGCCGAAACGCAATTTGGACTTGTCTTGAAAGGTTCGATGGTCGCCATCAACGACGAGTACGCCGAACCGGAACGCACGCTCGAGCCTGGGGATACGGTCGCGTTTATCCCTCCTGTCGCGGGCGGCTCGGATTCAGACTTCTTCCAGATCACACCGAACGCGCTCGAGATTGCCGATCTTCACTCGAGGTTGATCTCGCCCGGTTGGGGCGGGCAAGCCAGCTTCACTGGCAGCACCCGCACGCCCAACAAAGGCTTCGAGATTACCCGGCTCGAGTACGAGGCGTACCCAGAACTCGCACAGAACGTCATGCGAGACTTGGCGCTCGAGGCTCGAGCCAAATGGGAATTGGGTGCAATTGTGCTTGCGCACCGCACCGGCATTGTACTGCCCGCAGAGATCAGCATTTTCGTTGGAGCCTCGAGCGCACATCGCACCGATTGCCTTCAAGCCGTGCCCTGGCTGGTTGATGAAGCCAAAGCCCGATTGCCCGTCTGGAAACTTGAGGTGGCCGAAAATGGTGAACGTTGGGTGGAGGGATCAACTTCACACCCAACGCTCTAAATTCGGATTGGATTGTTATTCGTCTTCTTCGCGCAACCCAAAAATAATGTCCTCGAGTGCATCCGGGCGCAACAGCGTGATCTGGCCCGGTCTCGTGCGAATGATCCCCTCATGCTCGAGGTCACGCAAAACTCGGGTGATGGTCTCTCTAGAGTTGCCGGTGCGGTTCGCCAGGTCTTGATGGGTGAAGCCCAGCGTGGGTTTGCCGTCTGCGCCGTTCACGAATGCGCCGCGCAAAAACAGGCTTTGCAGCGCGTAAGCCACGCAGCTTTGCGTGCTGGCGAACGAGAGCATTTCGACCTCGCGGTTCATGTCACCGAGGCGTTTCGCCATGATGTTGGCGAGGTTCCACAAGACCACCGGGTATCGGTCCAGGATGCCGCGCAGTTCATCACGGTAGATCGCCAGTGCTGAAACATCGTCCAGGCAGAACGCCGTGGCGGTGCGAGGCATGTGCGAAATCAGTGCCATCTCACCGATGACCTCTGGCGGAGTCATGATCGTGAAGATGCGTTCCCGACCCTCGAGGTTGGCCCGAGCAATCTTGATCCGACCTTGGGTCAACAAATACACGGCTTCACCAGGATCGTCCTCGCGGAAAATCGTGCTGTCCTCTGGGAAATGCCGGATGGTTGCGGCCTCTGCCGCCATGCGAATTGCGCCGTCTGGCGCACCGTGGAAGAGTTTGGATTTGGCGAT
>JANOWZ010000548.1:0-4096 GCA_031418155.1 Deinococcales bacterium | reverse complement strand
TTCACGGTTTTGCGTGGGCCTTTCAAGCACAAGGATTCTCGTGAACACTTCGAGATTCGCACCCACAATCGTCTCGTTGACATCACCAACCCGACCAAGAAGACGATTGATTCTCTGATGACCCTGGACCTTCCGTCCGGTGTGGACATTGAGATCAAAACGGTCGGAGGGGGCGCGTAATGAAGGGGATTCTCGGCACGAAGATCGGCATGACGCAAATCTGGCGCAACGACAAAGTCGTTCCCGTCACGGTTGTGCTTGCCGGACCATGCCCGGTGGTGCAACGCAAAACCCCAGAACACGATGGGTACAGCGCGGTGCAACTCGGGTTCGGTCAGACGAAGGCCAAAAGCCTGACCCGTCCGCAACTCGGACATTTGAAGAAAGTCGGCAGCGAACCGATGCGTCACTTGCGCGAATTCCGTGATTTCAACCCGGACGGCGAGCACGTCACCACCGAGGTCTTCGCCAGTGGCGAACGCGTCGATGTGACGGGCATCACCAAGGGTCGCGGCATGACCGGCGTGATGAAGCGCTGGAGCTTCCAAGGTGGTCCTGACGCGCACGGTTCCAAGAAATGGCACCGTCGTCCAGGTTCGATTGGTCAGCGCAAAACCCCAGGTCGCGTCTACAAAGGCAAGAAGATGGCCGGTCATTACGGCGTCGAGCGCGTTACCACCGGCAACCTCGAGATCATTGAGGTCCGTGGACAAGAAAACCTGTTGTTGATCAAAGGTTCACTGCCCGGAGCCAACGGCGGATTGTTGATCGTCAAAGCTTCCAAGAAGGGAGCCCGCAAATGATTGCCACTTTTAGTGTGATCGGACAGAACCCCGGATCGCTCGAGGTTGTCCTGCCCGAAGTCAAGCAACACGTGATGTTCGATGTTGTGACCTGGCAACTCGCCAAACGTCGCGCCGGAAACGCATCGACCAAAACCCGTGCGAACGTCTCGAAAACCGGTAAGAAGAAGTACTCGCAAAAGGGAACCGGTAACGCCCGTCACGGCGACGGCGCAGCACCGATCTTCGTCGGTGGCGGCACGGCACACGGTCCGCACCCACGCGATTACTCGTACACGTTGCCGAAAAAAGTCCGCAAGTTGGGCTTGGCGATGGCGGTTGCAGACCGTGCCGAACAGGGCAAAGTCGTGGCCGTGGACGGATTCGGACTCGAGCCAAAGACGAAAAGCTTCCTCGCCTGGGCCAAAGCCAACGGCATGGACGGCTCTGAGCGCGTCTTCCTCGTCACCGACGATGAGAACGCCTTGCGTGCAGCCCGCAACCTGATCTGGGTCACTCCAGTCAAGACCGCCGGTTTGAACTGCTACGACGTGCTCCGTCACGAACGCCTGCTGATCGACCGTGGAGCACTCGAGGCTTGCAAGCTCGAACGTGCCAACCGCGATGCGGACGCACCGAAGCCAGAGAAGAAGGCGAAAGCTGCTCCGGTCGAGGCTCCAAAGCTGGTCGCCACGGTTGAAGCTCCAAAGGTTGAGGCCGTCGAAGCCGCACCTGTGGAAACTCCAGTCGCAGCGCCAGTGGTTGAGACTCCAGTGGTTGAGACTCCAGTGGCTGAAGCTCCAGTGGTTGAAGATTCAAAGGCCGCAGCCCCAGCCAGCACCCCAGACGACCTGAAACAAATCGAAGGCATCGGCCCGAAGATCAATGACGCGCTGATCGCAGCCGGAATTGACACCTTCGCCAAACTCGAGGCCGCCAGCGAGGAATCCCTCAAGGCCGCACTCGAGACGGCAGGACTTCGTTTCGCCCCGAGCCTCGGCACCTGGGCAGAACAGTCCGGTTTCCTTGTCCGTGGCGACGAGGCCGGTTTCAAAGCCCTGACCGATTCCTTGACGGCGGGCCGCAAAGAAGGTGACGCATGAGCCCCTACGACATCATCCAAGCGCCGCTACTGTCTGAAAAGGCGTACCAAGGCATGGCGACCGGTCGCTACACCTTCTGGGTGCAGCCGAGCGCCAACAAAAGCCTGATCAAGCACGCGGTCCAAGAAGCTTTCAAAGTGAAAGTGGTCGGCGTGAACATCGTCAATGTGCGCGGTAAGTTCAAGCGCGTCGGACGGTTCTCCGGCTTCAAAGCTGACCGCAAAAAGGCAATCGTTCAACTTGCCGACGGTCAGAAGATTGAAGCACTCGAGGGGCTGGTCTAGGGATTTCAAAATCTTAGCGTCAGCTAAGTTTTGATTCCTGGAGGAAACGATATGGCAACCAAGAGCTACAAACCGTACACCCCGTCGCGTCGGTACATCACGACCCGTGACTTCAGCAACATCACCAAGGACACGCCCGAGAAATCCCTGACCGCGCCGCTGCCAAAAACTGGCGGTCGTGGCAACACGGGACGTATCACCTCGCGCTTCCGTGGCGGCGGTCACAAGCGTCAGTACCGCATCATCGATTTCAAACGCCGTGACAAGACGGGAGTTCCCGCCAAAGTCGCCGCGATTGAGTACGATCCGAACCGCAGCGCCGACATTGCCCTCTTGCACTACGTGGATGGCGAGAAACGCTACATCCTCGCGCCAGAAGGTCTCGAGGTTGGAGCCCGCATCGTCAGCGGACCCGAGGCCGAACCTCGCGTTGGCAACTCGCTGCCATTGCGTTTCATCCCGGTCGGTACGGTCATTCACAACATCGAATTGACCCCCGGCAAGGGCGCTCAGATGGCCCGATCTGCAGGCACGAGCGCACAGGTTCAAGGTAAGGAAGGCGATTACGTCAGCCTTCGCCTGCCATCCGGTGAGCTTCGTCGCGTTCACACCGAATGCTACGCAACCGTCGGCGTGGTCGGCAATGCGGACCACAAGAACATCGTCGGCGGTAAGGCGGGACGCACCCGTTGGGCCGGTCGCAAGCCGCACCAACGAGGTTCCTCGATGAACCCTGTTGACCACCCACACGGTGGTGGTGAGGGACGCGCCCCAATCGGACGCACGCCAGTCTCTCCTTGGGGCCAGCCGTCGAAAGGCTTCAAGACACGCAAGAAGCGCAAGAATTCGGACAAGTTCATCATCACGCGCCGCAAGATCGCGTAAAGTAAAACACTCGAGTTCAGGCAAGAGTGGGAGACGTTTCCCACTCCTGTTTTTATTGTGAAATGATGACGCATGTTGATTATCGTCACGGGATTGCCTTGCAGCGGAAAGACGAATCTCGGGCAGCGAATCTCGAGATTGCACAAGATTCCGTTCATCAGCAAAGACGAATTCAAAGAGCGATTATTTGACATCCTTGGCTGGTCGGATCGGGCATGGTCGAAGAAACTCAGCGGCGCGAGCTACGAGATGATGTTCTATGTGCTCGAGGAGTTGCTCGAGGTGGGTCAATCGTGCGTGTTCGAGGCAAATTTCGATCCGAACCTTCACTGTGAAACGCTCGCCAAAATCACCCAGAAGTTTCAAGTTCGAGTCGTGCAAATCCATTGTGTGACCGAGCCAGATGTCTTGCTCGAGCGTTTCAGAAGGCGCTGGAAAAGTGGCAAACGGCATCCAGGACATGGCGACGAGGTGATGTTGCCCGAGATGGAACTGCTCGCGAGACAGAAAATCATGCCGCTCGAGCTTCCTGGTCCAATCTTCGAGTTGGACACCACCGATCTAGCCAACCTCGAGACTTCTTTAATGTTCGCTGCAATTGAGGCAGAATTGAAGTATGTATAGCCATCCGGTTCTGTGCGGTTCGATTGCCAGTCACCCAAGCAAAGTTGGTCAGGCAATTCACAACGCGATGTACAAGCATTTGGGCCTCGAGTTTGTTTATGTGGCGTTCGGGATTGCGGATAGCAAGGCGGCAGCCGAAGCGATTCGTACGCTCGGGATTCGTGGTGTCGGCGTGACGATGCCGTACAAGGTCACAATCATGCCGTTTCTAGATCGGATTGATCCGATTGCGCTCGAGATCGGAGCAGTCAATACGATTGTCAACGAGGATGGAATCCTGACGGGCCACAACGTTGATTGGCTCGGCGCGATGCGGGCACTCGAGGAAAAAGATGTGATTATTTCGGGCAAGCGGGCTTTCGTTGTCGGCGCTGGAGGTGCGGCTCGAGCGGTGGCGTTCGGCTTGAAACGTCTTGGC
>JANOWZ010000547.1:0-18911 GCA_031418155.1 Deinococcales bacterium | reverse complement strand
TGAACTCGCCGATGACCGCTCGAGGACCGTTGAACGCAAAATCAAAGAATTGATGCTTTCGGTGCAGGCCGAACGGTATTTCACCAAAGAGGAACTGCTGGCCGATTACCTGAATTCCGTCTTCTGGGGCGGCAACATCCGCGGTGTCCGCGCCGCAGCGCAAGCGTATTTCGGCAAAGACCCGCTCGAGCTGACCCTCGGTGAGAGCGTTTACTTGACCAGTTTGCTGCCGAGCCCGAACGATTTTTTTGCCCCTCGAGACAACGCTTTGGGCGGTTTCAAGCGTGTTCGGGCGGGTATGAAGCTTCGTTTGGCACGATTGGTTGAGGGCGAATGGGTCACGCAAAAAGAATCCGACACCGCATGGCTCGAGAACGTTCAGCCCCGAGGTTGGAAGGTTCAGTACGACGGCAAAGGCGGGATCAAAGTCGCCAAGTTGATCGACCCAAAGGCGAACAAGGTCCAGGAGATTCGCACAGAATTCGCCACGCATTTCATGTACGAGATTCGCAAAATCCTGAAAGCGAAATTTCCGGACAACAAGATTTATTCTGGCGGTGGCCTGCGCGTCTTCACGACACTGGATACTCGAGCCCAACGCGCCGCAGAGTTGGCGATCACCCGAGGTCGCACCCCCGGCGGTTCGGCTTCCGAGGCGGCAGCTGTAATGATGAACCCGTACACCGGGGAAATCATGGCGATGGTTGGCGGGAAAGATGTCGGTGGTAAGGACGAATTCAACCGGGCCGCCGCCGCCAAGTTCAAACGCTCTCCGGGCTCGAGCATCAAGCCGTTGTTGTTCGCCACAGCCTTGGATGCCGGGGTGAATCAATGGGACACTTTCTTGGATGCAAACGTGCGTATCAATGCCCCAGGAACTTCCTGTTTTGGACAAGACGGTGTTTGGTGTCCAAAGAACTTCGATGGACCGGCGAAGGTGCTCAATGCGCCCGTGACCCTGCGTTACACGCTGGACCATTCGCTGAACCTGCCGACCATTCGTGTTTTGCAAAAAATCGGTCGAGAACGCTTCCGGGACAAATTGCGCCAACTCGGGTTCAACGATGTTGAGAACGAAATCGTGTGGTCAAGCGCAATCGGTGGTGGCATCAACGCCTCACCGTTGAAGATGGCTGCGGCCTACGCCAGTTTTGTAAACGGCGGCTTTTACATCGAACCGCGTTACATCAAACGCATCGAGGATTCTGACGGCAAGGTCTTGTACCCGCAATCTGCCGATGATGAACCGGTCAAACGTCGCGTCTGGAGTCCACAGATCGCCTTCGTTGCCCTCGACATGATTCGTGGTGTGGTCAACGATCCGCCCAGCATCAACCCGGAGTACGCAAAAGACGCGAAAATTGGCAACCGGCAGGTCGCCGGAAAAACTGGAACCTCGAGCAATGTCGTTGACATGTGGTTTGTGGGTGCGACCCCAGAGGCGGTCGGTGCAGTCTGGATCGGACGCGACGACAACAAAGGCATGGGCGAACGAAACTTCTCGGGCGAATGGAACCCAAAGATCTGGCGCGATATGGTTTCCAATGCGCTCATAGGCCGCCCGCCGCAAACCTGGCAGACCCCCGAATACATCGGTTATCGGGATGTTCAGGGCGTGAAAATGGCCTACGCAATTCGCCAAACGAACGTCGGGTCCACGGCCTCGTTCACGCCAGATGCGGAACCCGTGCCGTACAAACGCCCAGCAGTTGATGGCCCGGAACTCCCAGACGAGGCTCGGGTCACACTGGCTTTGGATGTCTGCCAACGCAACCAAGCGAACGTCAACCCGTGGGCGGATGAAACGACCAGCCCAAATTGCGTGGCAACCCGTAGCGTCAAGGTTTCGGAACTCTCGTTCTACGATCCGAATTATGCGCCGCCAGCGGTGCCGGTCGAACCCGATCCGGTGCCGGTTGATCCTCCAGTCGATCCGAATGCTGGACAGACCACCGACCCCAATGCCACTCCTGGCAATTTCATCAACCCGCCATGAGCCGCATCATCTCGAGCCTGATTGCACTCGCTCTTCTTTCGAGCCTCGCGTTCGCTCGAGTACCGCTCGGTTCAATCGTGCCGGATCAAGTGCGTGGCAAGATCACCGGCGCGTACTGGCTGGCGTTTTACACCAGATCCTGCCTCGAACCAAAACTGCTCGAACGCCAATGGGAATCGTTACGGGCCGCAAAACTCGAGGTGTTGGCGGTCAACCCGGTCGAAAAAGGCAATGTCGCCGCGCCGATTCCCAAGGATTTTCTGGGATTGAGCGGCCCGAACGCGCTCGAGTTGGCAAGGTCGCTCAAAGTTCGTTCATACCCGACCACAGTGCTCGTCGATGCCAACAATGTCATCCGCGTGGCGCTCGAGGGACCAATCACACCCGAACAGGTACGGGAATCCCTGAACCTTTTGCCCGCCACACCGTAACATCAGGTATGAACCGTGTTTTTTTACCAGCTCGAGGTTTCTGGCCGATGCTTGCCGTGAGCCTCGTCTTGTTCGCGCCGCTCGCGTTTGCGCAAGGCTCGAGTACCGCTTCTGTTTCATTGAACATCTTCACTGCTTTCCTGGGCGGTTTGATCTCGTTCCTCAGCCCCTGTGTGCTACCGCTCGTGCCCTCCTACCTGGCGGTGCTCGGTGGTGGCGCTGGCAAAAGCCCGGTCGGTGGCGCATTGCTGTTCATTCTGGGCTTTTCGATCACCTTTATTGCGCTGGGTGCTGGCGCGAGTTCGCTTGGGAATTTGCTTCAAGCCAATCAAGTCTTGCTCGCCCGAATCGGCGGCGTGCTGATCCTGCTCTTCGGTGTGGTCTTCTTGGTAAAAGACCGCGTGCCGTTCCTGTCTCGAGAGTACCGGGCCGATCTTGGTGGAGCCTCGAGATACGGTCTTGTGGCGCTCGGTGCGGCATTCGCGGCGGGTTGGACGCCGTGCATTGGTCCGATTCTTGGCGCGATTTTGTTGATGGCGGCCCGCACGACCGATGTCGGTCTTGGCGTGGCTTTTCTGGCAGTTTATTCGCTCGGGCTCGGCGTGCCATTTTTGCTTTCCGCGTTCGCCTGGGGCCGGTTGTCGAAATCGTTCAAGACGGCTGGACGCTGGGTTCCGGTTGTCGAGAAATTCAGCGGCATCCTCTTGATCGTGACTGGCCTGCTGCTATTGACCGATCAATTCACCCGTTTGAACTCCATCTTGCAGCCGCTCACGCCGGATTGGTTGCGGAAACTTCTTTGATGAATGCGCAAGTCCAAACGAATCGGCCCGAGCCTGACAGCATCCATGCCACAGGGCCAGTGCTTGAGCTTTCTGGAATCGTGCATCGTTATGGGCGTTCTTTCGTGCTGCGTGGCGCGAACCTGACCTTGGGTCGAGGGGAAGTCTTGGCCCTCTACGGATCGAACGGTGCGGGCAAAACGACGCTACTGAAAATCATTTCCGGTGCGCAAAGCCCGACCCGAGGCGGCGTTCGCATCTTCGGTTTCGAGGCTCGAGATCGGGCGGAGATTCGCGCTCGAACCCTGCTGGTCTCGCACAGTTTGGGCTTGTATCCAGAATTGAACGGTCTTGAAAACCTCGAGTTTGCCGCCCGAATGCACCTGCGAAACCTGCCTAAATTCAAGTTTGAAACCGTGCTCGAGCGGGTCGGTTTGGCCGGTGTGAAAATCCGAGTTCGTGGTTACTCGAGCGGGATGCGCAAACGCCTCGCGCTCGCCAAAATGTTGCTGCTCGAGCCTGATTTGGTGCTCTTGGATGAACCCTTCGCGGCGCTTGATCCGAGTGGCAAGGCACTCGTCTCCGAACTCCTGACCCTTGAACGTTCACGGGGTGCGACCCTGATCGTTTCATCGCACGAACCGGAATTGACCAGCAAGATTGCCACGCTTGAAACCACGCTCGAGGCAGGATTGCTTTCCGTACCAATACCACCTCAGCTTGGAGTTCAGGCATGAGCCTCGCCCAAGAATCCCAAACCGAACGCCCCTCGAGCCTGCATCCACTCACGGCGATTTGGACGATTGCCCGAAAAGACTGGCTGATCGAAGGCCGCGCTCGAGACGTGCTGACCGCCACATTGTTCTTCGCGGGCATGGTCGTGGTGATTCAAGTCTTCGCCTTCGGTCCCAGCAACGCAAGCTCGAGCGAGTTCGCCAAAGTCTTGAAACAGGCCGCTCCGGGCGTGCTGTGGGTGGCGGTCGCCTTCGCCAGCATTTTGGCTGCGAACCGTGCCTTCGCCGCCGAAGCCGAAGATGGGGCGCTCGAGGCGTTGCTGGCCTACCCGGTTCCGCCCGAATTCTTGTACCTCGGTAAACTGCTCGCCAACTTGGGCTTGATGCTGATTCTGGCGGCCATCGTCGCGCCGGTCACGATTTTCTTGTACGGGTTATCGGTCGGCTCGAGTTGGCCGCTGTTGATCCTGACGGTATTCCTCGGCACGGCAGGGTTTTCGATTGTCTCAACCTTCTTTAGCGCCCTGACCGTCAACTTGAGGGCTCGAGAGGCGCTCTTGCCGATCATTGTGTTCCCGTTGGTAATTGCGGTCGTGCTCGGTGCAGTCAATGCGACGGTTGCAATCGTGACGCTTGCCCCTGCCGATGAGGTTTGGAAATGGCTAAGATTGCTTATCGGCTTCGATGTCGTCCTCGTCACGACCTGCACGCTTGTTTTCCCATTTGCGGTCGAAACCTAAAGCGTAAGATTGAGCCAGAGATCGCGTCAGAAATCCCCCAGATTGGGGTGAACATCTCGCCCAACAACAAGTACACTCTCAACTTGAGCGATTCAGTTCAGAAGGAGAACCAATGAACACCAAACCTGCACTCGAGCGTCCGTGGTTGACCCCACTGTTGGGTTGGACGGCGCTGATCGTCTGTGCCAGCAGCATCGTCTTGACCTTTCTAGCGCCGCCAGATGTCAACCAAGGCCACTTGACCCGCATTTTGCCACCGCACGCTGCAACGGCCTGGGTTGCATACCTGAGCTTTTTCATGACCAGCTTCTACAGCATCGTTTACCTGGTGACACGCCGAGCCAAGTTTGATCGCTTGGCGGCCTCGAGCGCCGAGATTGGTGTGGTTTTGATCGCCTACACATTGCTTTCTGGTTCGCTCTGGGGTCGTGTGACTTGGGGTACATTCTGGGAATGGGGAGATGCCCGAATCGTCACGACATTGTTGATGATGATGGTCTACCTCGGCTACCTGATGGTTCGAGGACTGATCGAAGACCCGGCCCGCCGCGCTCGAGTCGCCGCCGCGCTTGGAACGGTTGCTGCGGTTGCCGTGCCGATCAATTACATGAGCGTCTACTGGTGGCGCACACTGCATCAAACGCCATCGCTCAGTCTGGTGCAGAAAAAGAGTTACCTCAATCCAGAACTTGGACTGGCCTTGGGAATTGCATTTCTGGGCTTCACGATGTTGTACCTGTACTTGCTGCGCTACCGCGCTCAGATCGCCGCGAAATTTGCGCAACTTGAGGAGCAAGATCTAGAGCTTGAATTGAACGCCCGCAATGGCTTCAGAATCGGCGAGGTGGCCCGATGAATTCCCAACATGGCGAGGTTGCCCAATGAACGGCGAGTTTGTCTGGTACGCCTACGGCGCGTTGATCGTTCTTGTTGGCGGCTATGGACTGTACTTGGCGACGCTCGCCCGTCGTCTCAAGGATCAAGAATGACCGAACACAATCTCAACGGATCACGCCCGAACGGTTTGGCTCGAGGCGCATGGAAGTACGCGCTCGGGCTGGCGGTGATTGTCGGCGCGGTCGGATGGATGCTGTCCTCGAGCCTGTCCGAGAACCTGCAATTTTTTTTGACACCCTCTGAGTACCTGCAAAACGAGGCCAAATACTCCGGCAAGCGGGTGATGCTCGGTGGTGTGGTCGAACCGGGCAGCGTCAAATTTGACAAGGAAGTTTTGAAACTTAGCTTCGTGGTCTCGGACGGCACGGCAAAATTCAAAGTCTTGCACAGTGGCACGCCACCAGAATTGTTCAAAGCTGGAACCGGTGTGACCATTGAGGGCAAACTCGAGGGCAGCGGCCCGAGCGCCGTGTTTCAAGGCGAACGCCTGCTGGTCAAACATAGCGAGGAATACCGTGCTCCGAAACCTGGCGAGAAAGTCAATTACGGCAAGGCACTCGAGTTCATGAAGGATTCGCGCTGATGCTGACCAAGTTCAAGCCGCTGCTCGAGTGGGTCGCCTTGACTGCGCTTGCCATCGTTTTGGGTCTTGGCCTCGCGTGGTTGTCGATTGAGAAGTCCGTGAAAGACATTGGTCTCTTGGTGATCGGCTCGGCGTTGCTTATTTGGACGGTTTACGTGGCGACAACTGCCTACCGAACCATGTGGTCCGACGTGAGTGACTGGGATGATGACGAAACTTCGGCAAGTCTCGAGGCCCAACGATGAACCCGCAAGTCGGCGAATTTGCCATCATCACTGCGCTGGTTTTTTGCGTCTGGGGTTTGATCTCGAGCCTGATCGGAGCCAATCGCCGCGATTCAAGGCTGGCTGAGACTGGTCGGATCGCTGCGATTCCAACCTTCATCTTTTCAACAATCGCGTTGGTCATCCTCGAGTACGCCCTGTTAAATAACGACACCAGTTTTCGTTACGTCGCCAACCATTCGGCCAGCACCAGCCCGCTCTGGGTCAAGATCGTTTCGCTTTGGGGTGCGCTCGAGGGCAGTATTTTGCTTTGGGCGTGGTTGCTCTCCGGGTATTTGCTGGTCGCGTCTCGAGTTGCCAAAGACGATGCGTTGCGCCCCTATGCACTCGCCACATTGTTCTTCATTCTGACCTTTTTCCTGGCGATCAACGCCTCGGTTGCCAGCCCATTTCTAGCAGTTCCACTGCCGCCCGAGGATGGCAGCGGCCCGAATGCCCTGCTGCAAAACCATTGGATGTTTGCTGTCCATCCCGTCCTGATGTACCTCGGGTTCGTCGGCCTGAGCGTGCCATTTGCCTACGCGATTGCCGCACTCGCCTCCGGTCGCTTGGGTGAGGCGTGGCTGGTGCAGACGCGCCGCTGGAGCATCGTTGCCTGGGGCTTTCTGAGCGCCGCGATCATCGCCGGAGGCTGGTGGAGTTACGAGGTTCTCGGCTGGGGTGGCTATTGGGCGTGGGACCCGGTGGAGAACGCCAGCATCATCCCGTGGTTCTTCACGACCGCTTACCTGCACAGTTTGCAAATTCAGGAACGCCGTCGAATGCTCAAAGGCTGGAATTTGGGCTTGATTGTCGCGGCCTTTGCCAGCACACTGTTTGGCACTTTCTTGACCCGATCCGGCATCGTGCAATCGGTTCATGCGTTTTCCAAAAGTGCCATCGGTCCGGTGTTTCTCGGGTTTCTCGCCGTGATCTTGCTCGGGTCGCTCGCCATCGCCTACCGGCAATTGCCACGCATCCGGGACGATCATAGCCTGGACAGCCCCGTCTCGAGGGAGGGCGCGTTCCTGGCGGGCAACGTGCTTTGGGTCAGTTACGCCTTTACGGTGGTGCTCGGTACGCTGTTCCCAGTTTTTGTTGAGGCGTTCACCGGCAGCAAAACTTCGGTCGGAGCGCCGTTCTTCAATGCGGTCGGTGTGCCGCTCGGCCTGTTGATTCTGGCGCTTCAAGGCATCGGTCCAGCCCTGACTTGGCGGCGCGTCTCGAGCCAGGAACTCTCGGGTATTCTGCGCTGGCCGGTCGTGCTGATGCTGCTTGCCGGAATTGTCGCCTTTGTGCTCGGGATTCACCGGCCCGCCGTGCTGATCACCGTCATGCTTGCCATGTTCAACATTGCCGTGATCTGGACGGTCTCGCACCGGTCCGCCACGCAACGCGCCAAACAGGACCGAAGCTCGGGCTTCGCCGCGATTGGTAATTTGTTGAACGCCTATCCGCGACGCTACGGCGCTTACATTGCGCATTTCGGTGTGGTCGTGATTTCACTCGGGATTGCCTTTTCGGGTGGCTACAAAATCGATCAGGAAGTCTCGTTTAAGCTCGGGCAGGTGCGCGAAGTGCTCGGGCATCGCGTACAGTATTTGGGATTGGTCGGCGAAGAACGGCCCGAGAAGCGCGTGACCGCCGCGAAACTCGTGATCGACGGCGATGAATACTTCCCGGCGCAAAATTTTTACACCAACCAACGCGAGGCCGTCGCTAGTCCCGCGATTCAATACACGGTTCTCGGCGATCTGTACACCGTCTTCATTCAGGCCGACGAAACCGATCAGAGTGCCGTGATCAAATTCATCTCGAGCCCGCTGGTCAGTTGGATTTGGGTTGGAGGTTTGATTCTGGTGATCGGTACGGCCTTGACCCTAATCCCGTCCGTGGTGGCAGAAGCTCGAGTGAAGATTGTCTCGAGCGCCGCAGCCAGTGATTGACCAACCGTAGGGAAGAGGCTTGCCTCGCCCAAGCAATCCTGAGACTCAAACTTCGACTCGAGAAACCATGAATCCAAACATCAGCAAAATCATCGGCCCCATCCTGATCGTCCTCGCCATTGGTGGGCTCGCTTACGGCCTCTTAAAACCAACCTCGAGTTTGAAAAATGCGCTTGAGGGTTCGCCCGCACCGGACTTCACTCTCAAATCCTTGGACGGCGGCAGGATACAACTCTCCAGCTTCAAGGGTCGCCCGGTGGTGGTGAATTTCTTTGCGTCTTGGTGCTTGCCGTGCCGTGATGAGGCCCCGTTGCTGCGCACTACGGCGCTCGAGGCGGCGAACAAAAATGTGGTGATCCTCGGCGTGGCCTACAGCGACAAGGAACCGGACACGCGCAAATTCCGTGACGAATTCAACTTGGGATTCCCGGTTTTGATGGATTCGGACGACTCGAGGGCGAGCGTGAATTACGGCATCAAGGGCGTACCTGAAACTTTTTTTGTCGGCAAAGATGGCAAGATCGCCCGGTATCATCCCGGTCCGCTCGATGCGGCTTCGCTCGAGGCTGGGCTGAAATCAATCCAATGAAATACGTTTTTTTCATCGTCTTGCTGCTGGGCGTTGCGCCAGTCTGGATCGGCTCTGCGCAGAAGTCCGAGCCGGTAACACTTGCGCCAGAACTTGAGACCCGCGCCCGAAATTTGGGCCTTGAGTTGAAATGTCCGGTGTGTCAGGGCAGCGCGATTGCCGAATCACCATCGGAGTTTGCACGGTCAATGATGGTCGAGTTGCGCTCGCAAGTCCAGGCGGGCAAATCCGACGCGGAGATCACGCAATATTTTGTAAGTCGGTACGGGGAAGATGTGCGTTTGAAACCGAACAATCCGTTCATTTGGATTCTACCGGGACTGGTTGTGTTGGTCGGAGGCTTCGGGCTTATTTCCTACCTGCGTCGCGCCAGCCAAGCGAAACCGCTCAAGGTCAGTGCTGCATCACTGGAGCGTGTGCGTCGAGATTTGAAATCGCCTGAGGTTGAACCATGATTTTCTGGATGATCGGTTTGGCTGTGCTCGCGGTATTGCTCGCGTTTCTCGCGTTGCGGCCCAGCCTGCAAAAAACGCAGACCTTGAGCGAGGCGCAAACCGAACGACTCGAACTCGAGGAGGAACGCGATTCGATTTACAAGGGCATTCGAGAACTCGAGCGCGACCATACCGCCGGGTTGGTGGATGCGCAAGATTACCAACGGTTGCGATTGCGTGACGAAACCCGTGCCGCGTTGATTCTCGATAAGCTCGAGGATTTGCCGCCTATTCCGAAGAAGCTACAAGGTTCGAGCGGAACCCGAGTTTGGCCGCTGGCGCTCGGTACACTTGCGGCCTTGGCCGTGATTGGTGTGCTCTCGAGCGCTTTCGTCGTCTGGCCCCTGCAACGCCTCGGATTGCGTGAGGACGAACGCAAGGTTTACGATGCTTCGCGTCAAATTCCCGCTCTCGAGGCGGCACTGAACCGTGAGGCCGCTGCCAACCCGCAAACCGGTGCGAGCCAGAAATCTTTGCTCGAGTTTGGACAGGTCGCCTGGGATGCCAAGGATTATGAACGGGCCGCGAAAGTCTATGCGAGTCTGCTGAGGGTTGATAAACGCGAACCGACCGCGTTGACCCGTTACGGTTCACTCCTGTTCTTTGCGGGCCGTAACGAAGAGGCACTCGAGTTGCTGAACGCCGCGACCAGCATCGATCCCAAACAGGCCGAGGCATGGCTGACCAAAGGCAACATTTACTTTGGTGCATTAAACGATCCGAAGAAGGCGCTCGAGGCATGGAGGGTCTACAAGTCCGTTGCAGGCAGTGAAGCCTCGAGCCGCATTGCGGACCTGATGGCCGCCGCCGAAACACGCTTGCTGGATTCTGACCCTGGTGCGAAACTGTTCGCGCAAAACTGCGCCGGTTGTCACGGCGCTCAGGCGCAGGGACTCGTCGGACCAAATTTGAAAACGAGTCAGAACTCTCGAGATGTTGCGTTCGTCAAACGTCAACTCGAGAACGGTTCCAAGGACGGTAAGATGCCCGCGTTCCAGCAACTCAAAGCTGCCGAACTCGAGCAGCTTGTTCAGTACGTCAACGCTTTGAAATGAAGGTTTGAGCATGAGCGAACTCGAAACCGCACCAAAAATCTCAAGGCGCAATATCCTCGAGTATTGGTGGCTCGCACCGGTTGGCGCGGCGGCGGCATTCTTTGGCTGGTTCGGGATTCGTTCGTACAAGATTTTGTTCGGCAAATCCGCCCCTGGACCGGCGAAATTCAATCCGGGCTCGAGGATTCGCGTTGGCTCCATTTCCGATTTCGCCAAGGTCTGGGCGAGCAAGGAATTGAACTATCCTGTCAAACTTGGCTCGAGCATTGGCAAAACACCAGTGCTGGTGATTCGTACAACTCGAGCACAATTGGGTGGCATCACTATAGGCGATCAGCATTTTCTGGGACTCTCGAGGATTTGCACGCACCTGCAATGCAAGTGCGATCTGGTGCGTGACCCTGAGGTGGCGGCGCTCGCCTACAAATTCCGTCCCGATCAGGGTCAACCGCTCCTCGGTTGCGCCTGTCATTTCAGTGCTTTCGATCCCGAACAGGCCGGTGCGAGCGTCGGTGGTCCGGCCTTAAAAAACCTGCCGCGTGTGCAACTCGAGCATCGCAACGGCGAGATTTACGCCATTGGTATCGAAAGTGCCTGAGGCCAGTTCAAGCCACCTTCAGCCGCTCGAGTGAAGCCTCTCACTGAGGTACGCTGAAATGAAGCCATGAAACGACCCGCTAGAAATCTTACACTGACGATTTTTGCCCTCATCCTCTGCTCGAGCCAATCTTTTGCCAGTCCCGCCACGGACCTGATGCGTGAGGCGAGCTTCTACCTCGAGTTTTACTACAACGGTCCTTCCACCGTGAACTTGAAAGAACTGACGGCCCGTTACAACAAGCAACTTGAGACCGCTTGCGCTACTCAGGCCGATCTGTGCAGCTTTGATACGGCTCGAGGCTTCATCACCCGAATGCTCTCCGAGGTTGGCGATGGGCACACGTACTATTTGTTTCCGAACAATTTTGCCAACGCGATCAACCAGTATGCGGGCATCAACCCGGACACGCGCAGCGTTTACGGCTTCTCGTTCTCGCGGGCCAACGAACGTGGCGAGGTGCTGATTAGTGAAGTCCGTTCCGGCGGTGCGGCGCTCGAGGCGGGATTGCAACCGGGAGATCGAATCGAACGTATCGGCACGCAAAAATTGGTCGGTGCGAACGCGGCCAATGACTTGCGGGCCAAACTCGAGACGGAACCTCGCGCCCGAATCGGTGTGTTGCGTGGCGATCCTGCCAACCCGAAACGCCTGAGCCTGATATTGACGAAAAAACCGATCATCAACCCGAACCTGCCGTACCTGTACGCGCCCGCCGTCGCGCCTGCTGGGGTGATGGTGATTCGCTTCCCAAGCTTCGTGGGGTTCAACGACATCGGCCCAAAAACCTTTGAATTGGTCAACCAAGCCCGCGCCAAGAACGCTCGAGCCCTGATCCTGGATGTGCGTGGCAACGGTGGCGGCGAGGAGACCGAGTGCGTCACTGCCGCCGCCGCGTTCACTGGAAGCGTCGAACTGGCGATGAAGGGCCGACTCGAGACGATCAAACTCGGTTTCAAAGACGGTGCGACGTTTGGCAACGACCCTCGAGATCCGAGAAGTTACCGTGTGCCCAATGCGATGGCGTGGACTGGCAGTGTTGCCGTCCTGACCGATGAGGGAACCGCCAGTTGCGGCGAGGTGCTTGCCTACCTGATTCAACGCGCCAAGCGCGGCCCCATCGTTGGTGCGCGAACCCGAGGTGTGTTGAACAGCGCCACGGATTTCTTTCAGTTGATCGACCGTTCGGCGGTCGCCATCACTTACGTCCGAACCTTGAATTCTGACGGCACGCCATTGCCGGAATTCATCACGCCGGATGTTGAGGGCCGATCCAACCTCGATTTGTGGGCCTCGAGCGGGCGCGATGCGTTGCTCGAGAAGGCGCTCGAGGCGTTGAACATCAAGTAATACAGCAATTTCACAAATGCTTTGGAATCAAAGTATTTGGCGAGCCATGCGAGTGGAAACGACAGCGGTTGAGGAAAAATGAGCGAATTTTGCCCGCAAAATTCCGAATCATTCCGAAAACCGCTGTATCAAGTTGTCTTTAAAACTGGCGGTATCCTTCTTGACCCTGAGGGCAGCATCTGACGAGCTTGGGTCGCTTCGGATACACGACCAGTAAGACAACTTGATTTTTCGTCACTCGCTCACCTCGGATTGAAAGCAGAAAACCGCTGCTTTCAATCACGACTTGGTATAAAGCGGCGCGAACGCGACATTTCGCCCGGAGATTTTGCTCGAGCTATTTCGTTGCCGGTGTTTGTGGATAGGCGACGGGCAGGAAGCGTTCTGGAATCTCCCAGATCACCAATTTGACTGGATTCTCTTTGAAGGTTTTCATGTACTCGCGCATCGGTATGATTGGACCTTTGCCCTCTTGCGCGGCGTTCAACAAATCCGTCCCAAGCTCGAGTTTGAGCGATCCGGGGAATCCGAACTTGTCGTTTGCGCTGTAACTCGTGCCAACCAGTGCGACCTCGAGTTGCGCATCGCCCATCAGTCCACCGCCGCTCGAGCCTTCAACGGTGCTCGAGGTCAGCGTGTCGGGTTTCGGGCCGCTCGCTTGCTGGTTGCCCATCGGAATGTATTTCATTAGATCGCCGGAATGTTCAACGGGCTTGCCGGGAACCTCGGTGAAGGTCGCTGGAGTCAAATTCAGGTTGGAGGCTTTGATGACCTCAGCGATGCTCTTGGCGACCACTCGAGCGCCCGTGGGTGTGAAGTGCGTGTCGGTCTTCAAGAAAAGATCGCCCTGGGATTTTGCAGCCTCGAGTACGCTCAGGCTGTCGGGCACGATCACACCAAGTTTGTTCAGGCTCGCTTGGAAGCTCGAGTACACATTGTCCCAATATGCAGGCTTCTTGTAACGGCCCAAGTGCTCGGCGTAAACACGGGCTTTGGCCGGAATGACCACGACCGCCAATTGCGTACCGTTCGCCTCGAGCGTGCGTTTGACTTCAGAAATGTACTCGAGTTTGCCCTGGATTTCTGCGTCAAAATGCTTGGGGCGTTTGAATTCCTCATCGGTGAACAACCAACCGTCCTGCCCGACCAGCACGCCGGTCCGACCGTTCTTGAACAGGGTGTACTCGAGCACACCCCAAGCGTCGATGCTGGGTTGACGCACCGGAAAATTCTTGTCGAGTTCCGCCTCGAGCGCGTGCGAGGCCGCACCATCGGTAATCGATTTTCCGCTGAGGTCCGCTGTCCACGGGTGCGCCATGACCGCAAAGACCGCACCGACGATCACGCTGGCGATCATGAACGCACCGTTGAAACGATGGGCGCTCGAGGTGTGCTGGTTGACTCGCGTCATCGCCTCGGCTTTGCTCTGGGATTTAATGGATTTTCCGCTGGGTTGTGTCCTGGTCATGATGCGCCTCAGAATTGGAAGTACAAGAAGGGCGAGTAACTTTGCGCCATCATGCGCATCACGGAGATCACAAACAAGGCCGGGATGATATAGATGCCCCAGGTGACTCGAGGCTGCGTTGGTTTGAGTTGCTGTTCGGACCACCAGCCGCCAGCAATTGTCACGATGGCCGCGCCGATCAAAGCACTGATCTCGAGCCCGCTGATCTGAAATGCGAGCGCATCAGACAGCGCGAAACCGTTGATGCCCGCCATGCCCAGCAGGACTCGAGTGGCCTCGCCCATGTCTGCCGAACGGAAGAAGATCCAACCGATCATGACCAGCAAGAAGGTGCCGGGAATCGTGATCCAGGTGCTCATCGGGGCGCGTTTGCTGCCTTTCATGTACCGTTCAATTGCCAGGATACCGCCGTGCCATGCTCCCCAGACGATAAACGTCCAGTTTGCGCCATGCCACAACCCACCGAGAACCATCGTCATTGAGAGGTTGAAGTATGTGCGGGCCTCGCCGAAGCGATTGCCACCGAGGGGAATGTAAAGGTATTCGCGCAGCCAACTCGAGAGCGAGATGTGCCAGCGACGCCAGAAATCGGTGATCGAACGGGCGGCGTAGGGGTGGTTGAAGTTCTCTGGGAATTCAAAACCGATCATCAAGGCCAGCCCAATCGCCATGTCGGAATAACCTGAGAAGTCAAAGAAGATTTGCGCGGTGTAGGCCAGTGCGCCCAACCAGGCATCGGCTGCGGTGGCCCGCTCGAGGTTAAAGGCGGCATCGGCGAGCGGTGCAACGGTATCGGCCAACAGGACTTTTTTGGCGAAACCGAGCATGAAACGTGCCGAACCCCTCGAGAAGCGGTCCCAAGAGTGTTCTCGAGCCCGAAATTGTTCGGCGAGCAGGTGGTAGCGCAGGACCGGACCGGCGATCAGGTGCGGATACAGGGCGATGAACGCGGCAAAATCGATGATGCTTTCAGTCGGTCGGGCCTCTTTGCGGTAGATGTCCACCAGGTACGAGATCGCGTGGAAGATGAAAAATGACAGGCCAATCGGCAAGAGCACCGGTGTCCAGTTAAATGCTTTCGCCCCCAATCCCTCGAGTGCAGAATTGAGCGAGGCGATGCCGAAGTTCATGTATTTGAAATAAGCGAGCGCCGCCAGATTCAGAATCACCGCAATACTGAGTAATCTAAATTTTGTTTTCTGATCGTCACTGCGTTCAATCGCCAGCGCAAAGCCATACGCGACCACGGTGATTCCAGCCAACAACGCCAGGAAATCCATGCGCCACCAGGCGTAAAAGCTGTAACTCGAGACGAGGATCAAACCTGAACGCCATTTGGTTGGCGTCAGGTAGTACGCCGCCAAAAAAATTGGCAGGAAGACGAACAAGAAAATGCCACTCGAGAACACCATACGCA
Source organism: Deinococcales bacterium (assembly GCA_031418155.1). Classification (GTDB taxonomy): domain Bacteria; phylum Deinococcota; class Deinococci; order Deinococcales; family JAAFIG01; genus JANOWZ01. Next base: position 3,568 of record JANOWZ010000547.1, on the reverse strand, counting down.
CCTCACGCGCCAAAGGCTCTGGCTAGACGACCGGGTTTGCCCAATTTGGATATTTTCAGTACGGTCAGATTGAACAAGCGGCAATAGAAGAATACCCGCCTCGAGACGAATTGCTTGGTCTCGAGGCGCTTTGCGAAAAGTCTTGGCTTACTTGGCTGTGCTGCTGCGAACCCAGACGGCTTTGCTCTCCGAGAAGACAATCGTCGAGTAGGTCGAGCCACGCTCGAGTTGCACGGCTGGGAAGCTGGCAATTTTGCTCGAGCCGTTGAACGCTGCCAAACCGACCTTGATCGCGTTGACGGCCTGCGATTTGACGGTTCCAGGAGCTACACCATCAACGACCGTGGTTTTGCCGTCGTCTGTTTTCAGCGCAATGCTCGAGATTTTTGAGAGGTTGTAAATCGCCAAGCCCGCCTTGGTCTGACCGGGGTTGGCTGGGTCCTCGAGCACTTGCACATCACTGCCGTTCACAATCACGCTGTAGAAGCGTTTGGCGAGCACGTTGACTTCTTTGTTTGCGGCCCCCGCCGCGAGCTTGTGGGCACCCTGAGGGATCACACGGTAGGCGCTGGCGTTGAAGCCACCCACGGCCCCGTAGGCCACAGCATCAATTCCAGCTTTGAGTTCGCCCGCGCTGGCATTGATCACACGAACAAAAGCGGAATTTGCTGGCGGTTCCGGGTCATAAAGCCCCTGGGCCACAGCGCTAAGTAGGCCCGTGGTGGCGAGGCTGGCGGCGGTCAGTGCAATCAATGCAAGTTTGTTCATCGGGAACTCCTGTGTGCGCAACACTCGAGGATTCAGTGAGGCTGTCTTTACAAAGAGTGGGGCAAAATCGTTAAACTGACATGAATCGAGACAATGTGAAATCTAAGTTCCTATGCTCAGACCCCATCAGTAAACACCACCTTCAACATATGCAATTCAACCATTTGGGATTGATGAAGACAGGCTCGAGAAAAACCTTATCGTGTCGCTTTTCGCCGTAGAATCAAGGCAAGATCACCGGGAGGCATTATGAAACGATTCGTCATCGGGTTGGGCCTGCTCTGCTCGAGCCTGCTGCTGGCTTCACTCTCACAGGCGCAAGGAAAAACCAAAATCACGTTCTGGCATTCGATGGGGGGCGCAATCCCCACCATCAATGCGTTCGTTGCGGATTTCAACGCCTCGCAAAGCAAGTACCAGGTTGAGGCCGTCCATGCTGGAGATTATCCTGATGCGAACACGAAATTGATCGCCGCATTGCGGGCCAAGAATCCGCCGACGATGTTTCAATCCGAGATCGGCTTTTTCCCGCGACTGGCTGAAGATGGTGTGCTTGCGAACCTCAGCGATCTCGAGAAGGGCCTCGCGCCGGAGTTGACCAAAGATTTCTTCCCCGCCGTCTGGAATTACGGGGTTTGGGAGGGCAAGCGCTACGGCCTGCCGTTCAACTCGAGCACACCGGTTTTGTTTTACAACGCGAATTTGCTGCGGGCCAAGGGTTTGAAACCTCCAACCACCTGGCCAGAATTCGCCGCGACCGCCAAAGCACTGACCGCTCGAGGTGTCAAGGGCTGGATCGCCTTCGCCGACAGTTGGCAATTCGAGCAGATGGTCTTGTCACGTGGCGGCAGCGTTGTGACCGAGGACGGCAAACCGAATTTTACCAGCAAGGAAGTCGTTGAAGCCCTCGAGTTCATGCGTGACCGCGTACGAGAGGGAACCGCAGTACCACGAAATTTGGGTGAGACGCGCTTTGCGATTCTGGACTTTGTGCGCACCAAAGCGGGCATGGCGATTGCCAGTATCGCCAACTGGCCAGACATCCTGCCATTTAGCGTCGCCTTCGAGTTGGGTGTGGCCCCGCTGCCACGCGGCACAAAAACGATTGTTCCGTTCGGTGGGGCGCAACTCGTCGTCACCAAAGACTCGAGCCCAGAAGAACAGGCCGGAGCCTTCGCCTTCTGGCAATTCTTGATGGAACCCAAAAACATTGTCACTTGGACCAAAGCCAGCTATTACGTGCCGGTGCGTCGCAGCGCCCTGCCGCAACTGGCCGATTGGTACAAGCAAAACCCGTACCGCAAGGTCGCCTTCGAGCAATTCGATGAGGCCGTCTCGAGGCCCCGCGTGCCCGGATACGCCGTCTGGAAGACCTACCTGGAGGAAGCCATCGAAAAGGCCGCCAAAGGTGCAGCCGAACCTCGGGCCGCACTCGAGGAGGCACAAAAGCGGGCGTTGGCCAAATGAGGTCGGCTCAGTTAAGGTCAGTGCTGTGAAGTTGGGTTTCGCACCGATCAACGCCCAGATCCTCGACATCGGGCAGGCGTTTAAATTGGCCGCTGAACTCGAGCTTGATTTTGTCGAACTGACCTTCGATTTGCAGGAGATCGAACCGCGTTCGCAGTCTGTTCAGAACGTGCGCGAATTGATTCGAGCAACCGGAATTGCCGTCAGTGTGCACCTATCATTTGTGGACCTGAACCTCGCCAGCCTGATGCCCGGAGTGCGCGAGAACAGCGTCACCCGAACCAATCGGGGCCTCGAGTACGCGGCGGAAGTCAACGCGATTGTGGGCGTGCTGCACACCGGGCTGATTCCACTGCGTCACCCGATCATCATGCCTCGAGCCCGTGAAGCCCTGACCCAAAGCCTGACCGAGATCACGCCGCTCGTGCCAATAGCGCTCGAGAACCTGGCGTTGGACGGTTATGACCTGCTGCGGGGTCCAGCCGAACTCGAGGCCGTCACCAGCAAGGCCGGAACGGGATTCGGCAATTGCATCGACCTGGGTCACGCGCTCGTCGAGGGATGCACGACAGAACTTCACGATGGCACGGGCTCAGGCGGATTGCACGCTGGTCTGGCGCGGCTCGAGTCGTACAAAACGGGACTCTCGAACGTGATTCACCTGCACTTGCAAGACAATGATGGCAGCAAAGACCAGCACCGTACACTCGGCACGGGCGGGATCAATTGGTTCGCGCAACGCGAATGGCTGCAAGGTTTCAACGGATCGGCGGCCCTCGAGATCAATGGAGGAGAGGCCGAGGTTCGGCAAAGCGTGACCTTGCTGGGGGAGTTGCTCGCATGACCCAAACCGTTCACGATGATTCTGACCTCGAGACAGTATTTCATCTCGAATCCATACCGTCTCACACGAGAATGGGCCTGTGCTTCATGCTTCTCACTCCCGTGAACCCAAAATGAATCCCGTGACCCGAGCCGCCCTGATCCTCCTCGCTGCACTCGTCGTGATCGGACTGGTGGTGAGTTTCATTCCAAATCCCGGAAGCGTGCCGCTCGGTAATGTGAAGCTCGATGGGGTCACGCTCGAGTTGTACCCGGCGGCAGACCCGGACGCGAAATGGTTGTTCAAGGCATCCACCGTCACCGTTGATCCAGAGACCCGAGAGAGCGTTGCCACGTTGAACGGGGATGGGATTCGCTACATCAAGGGAAAACCGGACCTGTACCTGCGTTCGACCACGGTCACAATTGATGGGAACGACAACCTGCGCACGCAGGAAGCCCGGATTTACATTCCCAAAGGATGTTACGTGCTCAAGCTTGGTCAACCGGG
>JANOWZ010000546.1:0-5192 GCA_031418155.1 Deinococcales bacterium | reverse complement strand
GCTCGAGAGAGTTCATGGAACCCGACGTTGCCAGCGCAGGCTTAAAGCCCCAGCGATCACCAGCAACAATGCCGCCAATCCCGATAACAATCCGCCAATCTCGAGCTTCGTGACCTCCCAGCGAATCACCGTGCCGAGTTCCTTGTAAATCGCTCCCATGCTTTCAACCGTCGGTGGGAAAACGTGTTTGCCGCCGGTCAGTTGCGCCAGCGCCTCGAGCGATTTGGCGTCAAATGGGATCAAGAAATTCTGGCCATTGATTCGAGCGACCGTGCCACCCTCACGGCCCACGGCGACGGTGTAAAGCTTGACCTTGTACGCCTCGGCAAATTTCGCGGCCAATCTTGGGTCCGGCTGCACGTTTGAAACGCCATCGGAAAGCAGCAAGATTGCGCCCGGTGGCAGGCTCGAAATATCAATCTTGGGAGCCTTCGGATCGACTTTCGGCGTTGGAGCCTCCGGCGGCAGCAATTCACGTGGAATCGGTGCGCCTTTGCGTCCAGGCAAGGCGCGAACACTGCCGGTGATCGCGCTCGAGACGCTGGTGTTTTGAGCGAGCTTGATCCGACCCAAAGCCTCGAGCAACCCATCGCGGTCGGTGGTCGGTGGAATCAAACTCGAGGCCCGATCCGAGAAGCTGACCAGACCAATCTGCGTGGTGCTCGGTGCGAGTTTGATAAATTCCTTGGCGATGCGTTTGGCCGCCTCGAGCCGGGTGGGTTTGATGTCGTCCGCCTGCATGGATTTGCTGGTGTCAATGGCGATGATGACCGCCGCTTTGTTCGATGGCAGCGTCGGCACGGCAATCGGGCGTGAAGCCGCAAACAACAAACAAGAGAGCGCCACCAGTTGCAATCCGAGCGGCCAGCGTTCATGCGCCGGAGGAGCCTGCGTCAAGACTGTATCCAGCAATGGCGCATCGGCGAAACTCGAGGCGGTTCGGGATCGGCGCTGCATCGCCAAACGCAGCACAAACACCGTGACCGGCACAAGCAGCATCAGCCAGAGCATCGCGGGCCACAAAAAAGTCATCGTCGTCCTTTGCGGCGCATCGTGAATTTCAACAGTGGCTCAACCAATTCATCTTTGGTGGAAAGCTCGAGCGCGTCAATCCGAGCGCCTCGGAAGGCACGGTTGATGCTGGTGTCGCGTGTCTTGACCAGGTTCGCATGTGCGGCCCGAACTCGAGTATCGCTGGTGTCCACCCAAACCTCTCGCCCGGATTCTGGATCGCGCAAGCGCAAACCGCCAACGTTTGGCAATTCGCGTTCTGCCGGATCGGACACACGAACCGCAATCACATCATGCCGTGACGCGAGCCGTCCGAGCGGTTCCGCCCAAGCTGGATCGTTGCCCTTAAGCCTCGAGATGACCGAATTCTGATTCGGTTTGATAACAGGTTGCCCTGTGCTAGCTGGAGTTGTGCCATCAATGAAATCCGAAATTACAAACACCAACGCCCGCCGACGCAACAATTTCTCGAGACTCGAGAGTGCATCGACCAATGATGTTTCACCGGTTGTGCTCGAGCCAGCCAAACTTGAGGGCATGTTGACCAACGACTGCAAAACGTTCAAGGCCTGATTGCGCCCACTCGCCGGACGAACCATTTTGATCCCGGTTTCGTTCACACCGACCGTGCCGATCTTGTCACCGTGCCGCGTGACGATGCCCGCCGCGACACCCGCAAACTCGAGCGCCAAGTCGCGTTTGAGTTTCTTGCGCGTTCCAAAATTCATCGACCTCGAGAGGTCCACCACCACCCAAGCCGTGATCTCGCGCTCCTCGCGGTACTGACGCACGTGCAACTTGCCGGTACGGGCCGTGACGTTCCAATCCATGCGCCGAACCTCATCGCCGGGTTGGTACTCGCGCACTTCGGCCAGATCGAGGCTGGGACCGTAAAACAAACCGGTGTAATCCCCAAAGAAGAAGCCATCCAATTTGCGAATCACCGTGAACTCGAGCCGACGCAACAATTCTTGCGGCAATTCTCGAGGCCGGATCACAGGTTTCTTCGCGTGGGCTTGAACGGCCAGCGTTCCTCGAGCCTTGACGGGCTTGGGTTTGGCGAGTTGATTTTTGCGACCGAAAGTTAGCATCTCGTCCTTGCTTGTCATTGCGCAACGGTGGGCACAGCCCATCCTACGGCTGATCTCGAGCCTTGACTTGCTACCCGAGATTGACCTCGAGCCCGCTCTCACTCGCGCCGTTCGTCATGGTCCTATTCTTGTGCGGATCGCCAATATGGACTTTCGGAATCGGCACGCCAGCAACGAATTTCGCCACGATGTCCTCGAGTTTGACCTCATCGGCCAGAGCCTCGTAAGAAAGCATGATGCGGTGCCGCAGGACTTCTGGGGCGAGGTCGCGCACGTCTTCGGGCAGCGCGTACTCGCGGCCTCGGACAATCGCCAGGGCTTTCGCGCCGAGGATCAAATTGACGCTGGCCCGAGGGCTCGCGCCGTAGGAAATGTATTTTTTCAGGTCGGGTGCTTTGATCAGGCTCGGGTCGCGGGTGGCTCGGGCGAGGGTCACGGCGTATTCGGTCACGGCTGGGTGAACGTAGACTTTATCGGCCATCTCCTGGAAGTGACGCAACTCTTCCTCGTGAATGACCGGCGTGACCTTCTCAAACTTTTGCGAGACGCGATCCACGACCGTCATCTCCTCGTGCATTCCGGGATAGCCGATCACGACTTTGAACATGAAGCGGTCCACCTGCGCCTCGGGCAGGAAGTACGTACCCTCGTTTTCGATTGGGTTTTGCGTCGCCAGGACCAGGAACGGATCGGGCAGTTTGTGCGTCTCGCGGCCAATCGTGACTTGACGTTCCGCCATCGCCTCGAGCAATGCGCTTTGGATCTTGGCGGGCGCACGGTTGATCTCGTCGGCCAGTACCAGATTGGCGAAGATCGGCCCGAGTTCAACATCGAAGCTCGCGTCGCGTTGGTTGTAGATTCGGGTGCCGATCAAATCTGCTGGCACGAGATCCGGTGTGAATTGCACGCGCTTGAAACTCGCGCCAATCGCGTCACCCATCGTTTTGATGGCCAGGGTTTTCGCCAATCCGGGCACGCCCTCGATCAAAATGTGACCTCGAGCGATCAGTGCGACCAGCATTCGCTCGAGCATCAGGTCTTGGCCGACAATCACGCGCTTGACTTCAAACAGCAGTGTGCGGAGTTTGCTGGCGGCCTCGATCACGGCGTTCGGTTCGAGGTTGGCGGCAGGCGGATTGGTCAGCGGATTGTTTGCTTCCATTTGGACTCCAAGAATAGCGCAGGCTCGAGGCTTAGGAACGGTTGTTGTTCGGTTCGGCAGGTTGGGTTGGATCGTTCGGAGTGAATGGGTTGGGTGCGTTTGGTGAATCCGGCAAACTCGGGGTGCCTGGACTCGAGCCTCCTCCGTTTGGACCCAGCGGCAGCAGTTCTTGCGGACCCCCACCCTGTCCCGGCAGGTTGCCTGGACCTTGACCCGGTTGCTGTCCAGGTTGTTGCCCCGGTTGTGGCAGCACGTACAGCTTGCCATCCTGGTACAGGTACACCGGGCACTGTCCCGGCTGCTGACCCTGGCCTGGTTGAGGTTGCTGCCCTTGGCCCGGTCCTTGGCCCGGATTTGGTCCGAGCGGAATCAATTCTCGGGGATCGTTCTGCGTGGGTTGTTGCGCCTGGTCGGATTGCGAGTTTTGCACGTGAATCAGGCCGGACTTGCTCGAATTTTGGCTTGAGACGACATTTAAGGCTGGTGTGCTCAGCCGTCCGGCGAGAAACCCGAGGGCGACGAGGGCCACCGCGCCGACAAATTGGAAAGCGTGCAACCTGTTCATGATTCAATCTACCTCTTCAAGATGGGTGCGAATTGAAAGATTCGTCATCCTCGAGTCCCCGGTTCAGGTCTGAGTTTAGAATCCATCTGTGAACAATCCAAGAATCCTGATTCCGAACACGATCACCTGGGCTTTGCCAGAGTTGCCGCTTGAGGTGGAACGCTTTGATGTGCAGAATCCACCGACCGAATCTGATGCCGTGGCGTTGGCGGTTTGGGGCATTCCGCGCAAGGTGCTCGCGCCGCTGCTCGGGTTGCCATCAATGCGTTGGGTTCAATCGCTCACGGCGGGGATCGACCATGTGCTCGATTCGAGTGCTCGAGAAGATTTGATCATCTGCAACGGTCGTGGCCTGCACGATGCGCCAACCGCTGAGATGGCTGTGGCCCTGCTGCTCGAGGCGACGCGCGGTTTGCATTTCTTTCGCGACCAGCAGCACAAAGCGATCTGGGACCGTTCGGCGTATGCCAATCAACTTGAGGGGAAATCAAAGTATTTGGGCACGCTCGAGGGAACCCGAGTTTTGATTCTCGGGATGGGCACAATTGGTCTCGAGATTGCCCGACGCTTGCAACCGTTCGGCGCGATTGTTGAGGGCGTTGCAACCACCGAAGGCGAACGTGACGGATTTCCGACACACGCCTTCTCAAGTCTTGACGAACTCCTGCCAAATTTTGATGCGCTGGTGATGGTCCTGCCAGACACGCCAGAAACCCAAGGCATCCTGTCTCGAGATCGCATCGGCATGATGAAACCGCATTCCTGGGTTGTGAACGTCGGTCGTGGCAGTGCCATCGACGAACCCGCCGTGATCGAAGCACTCGAGGCTGGACAGATTGGCGGTGTGGCCCTGGATGTTGCCAGCCGCGAACCACTGCCAGCCGAATCGAAACTCTGGACGCTTGAGAACGTCATCCTCGCGCCACACGTGGCCGGTGGTGGCCCGAGGTTTTATCAGAAAGCCTCAGACTTGCTTGCCCGAAATGCTCGGGCCTTCGTGAATGGCGATGCGCTCGAGAATGTCATCAGTCGCGCTCGCGGGTATTGAGATGACGGATCGCGCCAGTCAAGGTGCCCACATGCCAGCTACAAGTGTGATCCTGATCCATCACAGTCTCGAGACGGACTTTCGTCGGACGTTTGAGGTGATCGAACCTGGGATACGTGTCTTGGATGTCGGCTGCGGTACTGGTGCGATCCCGCAGTCGCGGCTCGCCCTGATGCAAGCTCGAGCACTTTGCGGTCATGGCCCAGCGCCTCGTCTCGAGCGGACAGAAGGAACATTTCACGGTGTTTGGAATTCCGATGGTGACGACGTTTTGAGGGAAGTTGTACAGCCTCCGGGTACTTCATCTACCCCGCA
>JANOWZ010000545.1:0-4788 GCA_031418155.1 Deinococcales bacterium | reverse complement strand
GCCTCGGCCACACCGGTCGCGCCGTCATACAGGCTCGAGTTGCTGACATCCAAACCGGTCAGTTCGCAAATCATGCTTTGGTACTCGAACATCGCCTGCAATTCACCCTGTGAGACTTCGGCCTGATACGGCGTGTACGCGGTCACGAATTCGGATTGAAAGGTTAGGGCATCGACGACACTCGGTTGGAAATGACGGGCCATGCCGCCACCCAAAAAACTTGGACCGTCGCTCGAGTTCTTGCGGGCCAAACCCTTCATGTGCTCGAGCACGCCCGCCTCGTCCAGACCGGCAGGAATGTCAATTTTCGGATTGCGGATGCCTTCGGGCAAATCGGTGAACAACTCGTCCACGGATTTCGCACCAATCACGGCGAGCGCCTTGGCGATGTCTTCGGGAGTGTGCGGTGTGTACTTCATTACGCCTCCATGCCTAAATACTTGTGCGGCGTTTGAACTTGCCGTCCAACGCTTTGATCAACGCATTTTGTAACGTTTCGGTCACGCTAGTGGGATTGTTGTTCTGATCAGCCAAATCATTCTTTTCACCGAAGCTCACGAGCACATACGTTTCGCCCTGATCGGTTTGCAACCCAACAAAATTCACGACTGGGTGCCGTTCAAAGCTGTCCAAGTCTTCCTGGTACGGTGCGCCACGCAACAGCAGTTGGGCCGAACCATCCTTGAGTTGCAACGTGGCGGTTTCAAAAAAGTTTTTTTGAATTTGGCTCGAGTCGCGCAGCAACACGGGTCTGTGCTCAAATTTTTTAACGAACTCGAGCGAGAAACTGGCGATCTCCTGAACCTTGCCGTCGTAAAAGTACAAGCCATTGTCATCCTGCGCCCGACCCAACACGGGCAGCGCAAGCAGAACGAGGGCGAGCATGGCAAGGCGTTTCATTTACGCCTCAGACTCCGCGACAACTTGATACGCGGCGGCATCCAACAAATCGCTCGAGATCTCAGTCATACGTACTTTGAACAAAAAGCCGTCGCCATATGGCCCGGAATTGATCTTCTCGGGTTCATCCCCCAGGCTCGAGTTGACCTCGATCACCTCGCCAGAGACGGGGCTGTAAATATCGCTCGCGGTTTTGACGCTTTCGACCACGGCGGTCGCATCGCCCGCATTGACGGTTTTGCCGACGGCGGGCAACTCGACGAACACCACGTCGCCCAGTTGATCTTGGGCGAAATCCGTGATGCCGACTGTGGCGATGTCGCCCTCGAGCCGCAGCCATTCGTGTGATTTGAGGTACTTGAGTTCGGTTGGGATGTTCATGTGTTTCCTCCGGTTACTTGATAATGATAAATCTAATATAGGTTAATGGTGCTTGGGTGAGAGAGGGAAGGACAGAGAAAAGAGGAAAGAGAAAAGTAAAGGCTCGAGCTTGGATGTTACTTTGATCTTTAATCTGCCCTTACTTTCCCCTGCCGTTTACACGCCCGGCCCAGGTGAACCCCTCGAGACGAACACGGCCTCCACCACTTCGGCTGGTATGTCCGACCCACGAATCTCGAGCATGACCGGCATTCCAGGTGAAAGGTTCGCGCTCACATCCACGTAGGCGAGGGCGATGCCGAATTTCAGGGTTGGACTCATCGTGCCGCTGGTGCAATGCCCGACGACCTGACCGCCCAGTTTGACCGGGTAGCCTTCACGCGGGATGCCGCGCCCCGGCACGCGTAACCCAATCAAATCTCGAGTCTTGGGTTTGGCGATCATCGCGTCACGGCCCACGAAGTCCTTGTACTCCTTGACCGCCCAACGAAACGGCGTTTCAAGCGGCGAGGTCTCGTCTGACCATTCGTGACCGTACAGTGGATATCCCGCCTCGAGCCGCAACGTGTCACGCGCCCCGAGGCCGCACGGGGTCAGGCCAAGCTCGAGGAGATGCTGCCAGAGGTCCGGCGCGTCCACGCTGGCGCAGAAGACTTCAAAGCCGTCCTCGCCGGTGTAGCCCGTGCGGGCCATGCGAACTGGAAAGCCGCAGAGGGTTGTGTCAAAAACACTGTTCTTGCGCCTCGAGCTTAAACTTTCGGTGCAGTGCGGCGCGAGCATCGCTTCCGACTGCGGGCCTTGCACGGCGATCAACGCCCAACGGTCAGATTCGTTCTCGAGGTCCAGGTCAAAACCAGATTTCAACGCTTCAAGGTGCGCAAAATCCTTGTCGATGTTGCCGGCGTTGACGACCATCAAATACTCGAGTTCACCGAGTCGGTAAACGTAAATGTCATCGACCAGACCACCTTGAGTATTCGGCAACATGTTGTACTGCGCCCGCCCGACCTTCAATTTGGAAACATCGTTAACGGTCGCGTATTGCAAGAACTCGAGCGCGTCCTCGCCGGAAATCCTGAATTCGCCCATGTGCGAGACATCGAACATTCCGGCGCGTTCCCGAACGGCGGTGTGCTCGGCGATCACGCCCCCCGGCATGGTCTTGCCATGCCGATCATTAGAACCGTATTGCACCGGCATGTCCCAACCGCCGAACGGCACCATGCGGGCGTTCGACTCGAGGTGCTTGGCGTGCAACGGCGTGCGTTTCAGAGGCTCGGTCATGGTTTGGCAAATGGTAGCAGATTGAGGCCGCTCGAGGATTGCGTTTTGGATCGTCCAAACCGGGATTCACGCAACAAAGTGTTTGCCCAACCTCGAGTTATTGTTCTTTTATGGCGCTTGAACTCGACTCGATAGACAAAAAGATTCTTCAAGCACTCCAACGCAACGCCCGGATTGCCAACACCGACCTGGCCGACGAGGTGGGATTGACTCCCGCACCATGCCTGCGCCGCGTCAAACGGCTCGAGGATGCTGGCGTGATCTCCCGGTACACGGCCCTGCTCGAGCCGAAACCGTTGGGATTGGGACTGACGGTCTTTGTCACGATCACCCTGGATCGGCAAACCAAACGCACCTACGACGATTTTGCCCGCGAGATGCAAACCCGGCCCGAAGTCCTCGAGTGCTACCTGCTCTTGGGCGAACGCGATTTCTTACTGAAAGTCGTGGTTAGTGATCTCGAGGCTTATCAAGCGTTCTACTTGAACCACCTGACCACCTTGGCGGGCGTGCGCAACATCAACTCGATCATTGCGGTCAAAGAGGAGAAGCACACCACCGAATTGCCATTGCCGAAGTGGTGATTCAAGCTGTCATCACGGCAGTAACTCGAGATCGAATGCTCGAGTTAGCGGCACGAAACGCCTTCTATCTATCCTGATGATTCGTCTCGGGCTCAGGCGGCAACCGAGCAGTTCATCAGCGTGTTCAAACCTCAACGCAGGGCGCTGATCAGACTGGCGACGGTCATCAGGCCGCCGAGGGTGCCGTACACGATCCTCGAGCCGAGCCTTGAGGTCAGGCTGGCGAGCACGTCGCGTCCGCTGTAATCGAACAAGAAATTCCAGTTGCGAACGCTGGCCAGCACGGTCAGCAATCCGAGCGTGAGCATCGTGACCTCGATGATGTGTTTGGTCATGAATGGAATCATGGCGTGCATGTTCTTACCAAACCATGACACCGTGAAAGCAACTTCGGTAAACTGAAGGTACGTTAAACCCCCGCACCAAAACCTCGGGGATCTGACATACTGAGGCCAGCTTCACCCAAACTTGAAACCGCAGCAAACCTCGGAGGAATCCATGCCAAAAATCGAACTGACCGCCGTCTTTTACCTCGACATCCCAGACGAGATTGACCCGGATGAAGTGACCCTCGAGATTGATGACGAGGGCAACCTGTACTTCGAGGTGGACGGCGAAGAGGTCGCCACCACGGACGACATCGAGGGCTACGAAACCTTGGAAGTCGATGCCGCCGATGACGACGACGATGACGATTGAGTTGTGACCCAAGCTTTTGCCGAAGTATTTGAACGGGTGATCTTGAACGCCGATGTCGTCTCGAACGGCATCGGTATGCCAATGCTGGATGCCGGTGTGCTCGTCTCGAGAAATGCTGGCTTACAAACGGTCGTGAGCTTCGGAAAACTCGAGGAGTTGCGGCAGACGTTTCCCGATGCTCGGGTGGAACGCGCCGGTCGTGCGATCCTGCCAAAAGCGGTGAATGCGCACACCCATTTGGACATGAGCACGTACCCGTTTCAGGCATTGCCGTACTACGATTGGATTCCGCGAGTCGCCATCGCCAACCGGCATTTGCGTGGGCTCGAGGGCAGCAGGCGCGGTTTGCAACTGTTGCGAGATTCTGGGATTGCGGCCTTCGGTGACATCGTTTGGGACCCCAGCACGATGGATTACCTGCTCGAGCATTCGGAGATTCCCGGCATCGCGTACTGGGAAATCCTCGAGTTTGATCCGAGCAACAATGACGAGGTGTTCGCGCAAACGGTTGAACGCATTCGGGCTTGGCGAAAACTCGAGCGTCCCGGTGGTGTGCGTGTCGGGTTGACACCACACACGCCATTCACGGTCAATGCCGCCCTGCATAAACGCCTCGCAGAATTTGCAAGGCTCGAGGGCATTCCAATGCAGATTCATGTCGGTGAACACCCGAGCGAACTCGAGCTGTTCAGGACTGGTGCGGGCGCACTCGCCGAATCGATTGGGCGTTGGGGCATTCCGCCGCTCGAAGTCATCTGGGGCCGCAAACCCGACTCGGCACTCACGCCATTGAATCACCTGGCAGATTTGGGTGTGCTCGAGGCGAAACCGACCCTGATTCACATGGTCAACGTCACCGAGGATGATGTGAAAATCGTTGCGCAAACCGGCTGCGCGGTCGTCAGTTGTCCACGCTCGAACCGCAACCTCGAATGCGGCA
>JANOWZ010000544.1:0-19362 GCA_031418155.1 Deinococcales bacterium | reverse complement strand
CCGGTGGTCCAACTGGTGAACTTGTACGGTCCGGTCGCCATCACGCCACCGTCGGGTTTGCCGAAGGTTTTGCCCTTCTCGAGCGCGTAGGATTTTTTGATGATGCTCGCGCCGGTGGTTGCACCGACGTACTGCCAAAGTGCGTCCGGTTTGGAGAGCGTGACCTTGACGGTTTGCGCATCGACTTTCGTGATGCTCTTGACGCTCTGGTACATCCAGCCGACATAGGAGGCCGTCTTCGGGTCTTTGACGCGCTCCATCGAAAAAAGTACATCATCAATCGTGACCGGCGTGCCATCCCAGAAGGTCACATCCTTGCGAATCTTGTAAATGTACGTCAGTGGGTTCGGGTTCGTGACGCTTTCGGCGATGTTCGGCACGACCTTGTTGTTCTCATCAAACCGTTGCAGGCCCTCGACCAATTGCTGCACGACCGGGCTGGTGTTGAAATCGTAATCAAAGGCTGGATCGACCGAGATGATGTCGCCGGGAAGTGCCACCGTCATCGTGCCACCCTTTTCGGCCATCGTTTGTGCCAGACCAACCACGCCGACCGTCGCTGCGAACAAGCTTGCCAATGCCCTTTTCTTCATACGTCCCCCCTCGAGAACCCTGAGTGCTCAATCACAATGCTGGACATGATGACAGCGTTTGCAGTCCAGCTTATGCAGTCTGGACCGCTATTGGAAGGGGCTCGAGATGGAGGGTGTGTCGGTGGCCCGAGTTGGCTTAACATGTTGCAACTCAGTTCACGCAGTTCGGAGGCAGCTATGAGCCATCATCACGATTGGAAAACCATTCACTCGCATCATTTCGGTTGGGACAACACGCTCGAGCCTGCGCAACGAATCATGCCGGGTGAAACGCTGAACTTTGAGATTCTCGATGCGGGCGGCGGACAGTTTTCACGCCGGGCCACGCTCGAGACGCTGGCGGCTTTGGATTTCGGCAAGGTCAATCCCGTCACTGGTCCAATCTTCATTGAGGGCGCAGAGCCGGGGGATGCGCTCGAGGTGGAATTGCTGGATTTCCGCACCAGCGGTTGGGGTTGGACGGCGAACATTCCCGGTTTTGGTTTGCTGGCTGATCAATTCACCGATCCGCATTTGATCGTCTCCGAGCACGACTCGAGCAGCGCGAAATTCCTGCCCGGATTGGCACACGTGCCGATCAAACCGTTTACCGGTGTAATCGGTGTTGCACCAGCAGAGGGCGGTCATCACAGCGTGGTCCCGCCACGTCGCGTCGGTGGCAATTTGGACGTGCGCGACCTCAGCACCGGCACCAAATTGTATTTACCGATCGAAGTGGCGGGCGCAATGTTCTCGGTCGGTGACACGCACGCCGCCCAGGGGGATGGCGAGGTCTGCGGCACGGCGATTGAAAGCCCGATGGAAATCACGCTGAAGTTCAATTTGGTCAAAGGGGCGAATTTTCGCTTCCCCAGGTTCGTCACGCCTGGACCGGTCACGCGCCACAATGACGGCAAAGGGTACGAGTGCACCACCGGCATCGGGCCAGATTTGTTTCAGGCGGCTCGAGACGCGACGATGGAAATGATTGACCACTTGACACGCACCTATGGCCTCAGTCCGGTCGATGCGTACTGCCTGTGCAGCGTGGCGGTCGATTTGAAGATTTCCGAGATCGTCGATCAGCCCAATTGGGTCGTCAGCGCTTACCTGCCTCGAGCCATATTCGTTTGAGTTGGCCTGACCCGAGCAGAACCTCGGGCCAGAACCACACCCGTCACACGACTGACATTCAGACGGGCACAAAACCGGTCATACTCGAGGCATGACTGAAGCCGATTTCCTGGAGTGGGCGCGACGCAAGGACGAATTCATGCGTTCCGCCCGCTCGCCGCTGCCTGCATCGGTGCGAACCCATTTCGTGGGCTTGCCGTATCACCCGTACAACCTGGACCTCGAGATCAGCACGACCCTCGAACCCGATCCGAAACGCGAGGTGCTGGTGATGCCAACCTCGAATGGCAGTGAAGCCATTTACGAACGGGTCGGCTGGTTTGCGTTCATGATTGATGGACAAAGCCAGCGTTTGGCCGGGTTCGCTCGAGAGGGTGATGAGCACCCAGAATCCCTGTTCGTGCCGTTCAAGGATGCCTCGAGCGCAAAGACCACGTATGGCGGCGGGCGTTACCTGGAGGTGGAACGCTCGGGCGATAGCGTGATCGCAAATTTCAATTTCGCGTACAGCCCATATTGTGCCTACAGTGAGGGCTGGTCCTGCCCGATCCCGCCAAAGGAAAACTGGCTCACGACCGCAATTCTTGCCGGAGAATTGCTGCTTGAGTCCGAACGAATTGATGGGACACACTCATGAGCGATCTCGAGTCAAATCCCAAATTGGATTGGCGCGACTCGCTGCGCAGACACGCCTTCGAGGAGGCGCTGGGCCGTCAACGCGCCCTGGGGTTAATTGGTCAGAGCGATCCTGAAATCCTGACCATGCTCGAACAAATCATTGATTGCCAAAGCGCGATTCGATCCGGGGATTACGTGGCGGCCCGCAAGTCGGTGCATCCGGGTTGGACGGAACTCGAACCGGGTTTGAATTCTTCGGCGCAGGCGGTGGAATGGATTGCCAGCGGTCAGGCCAAGCAGTACGAACAGGCCCTCGAGTTGGCACACCCACTCGCGCTGGCGGACGCGCACAACAGTTTGGGCAAACTTGCCGTCAACACGGACATCGCCAAATCTGAGGATCATTTCAAACGCGCACTTGAGGCCGATCCGAAACACCATCGGGCGTTGACGAACCTTGGCAACATCGAACTCGAGCGTGGCGAGGTCGCGCAGGCGATTGCGCGTTACCGCGAGGCGATCAAGCTCTCGCCAGAATACGCGACGGCACACAACAACCTCGCGGCGGCCCTGCGGCGCAGCGGCAAACTCAGCGAGAGCGTGGCGGCCCTCAAACGCTCGCAACGCTTGGCGGTCAAGCAGGTCAGTGCAGCAACTCGAGGTTCAGCAACCGGGACGGGCGGCGTGCAATCGGTGTTCAAGTCATTGGGCAATCCGCTGGTGCGTTACGCAATCCTGGCCGGAATCGCGTTTGTGATTTACCGGTTTTTGCAGCGGTAAGCCTTGATCGTTGGATCGGGCACAAGCACCATCAGCCGCGTCACGTGATGAGTTCAGAAAAGCGGGACCGTCGCAGAAGTTGAACGCTGGCAAACCGGCGGGCGGTTGCAGGTCGCTCGAGGGCACGAATTGACTGCTCACCAGCTTGATTTTGTTTGGAGGCGAAAACTGCTCGAGCATCCGTTCGACATTGTGTTTAGACTTCGCTCGAGTTGCTCAGGTTTGTAACCCCAATGTGCTTTGAACAAATTCGTCAATACGTCCGACCAGGGCGACATCAAAATATTGTGCTCCTTTTTCCTGCATGTCTTGCACGATCTGCGGCAGTTCTTGGGCGTAATGTTGGCTCGAGATCACCAACGTCGATTGCGGCAATCGGGCGTGTAACGCCTCGGCGCTGTGTTGCGGGTGAACGTCGTCCAGGCCAGAAAAAATGATTGCGGGCATCGCAATCGTGCCGAGTTGCGCGTCGCTCAGACCGGCCCGTTCGGGGTGTTCGCCCATCATGGTGAAATTCGCCCAGGCCCGCATCCTGACTGCGAATTCGTGGGGGTTCATGGAAAGCAATTGCTGTCGTTTGTGTGGCGCTCGAGTGAACTGGTCGGGCCAATCAAAGAAATCCCAAACGCTGCCCGCCGCCCCGAGCGCCGCCGACATGCCGTGTTCTTCAGCGATGGCGGCGCGTTTTAGGAAGGTTTCTGCCGCCAAGCCCTGCCACATCTGTGGCGCGTCGTTCGGTGGGGCAATCACGATCAGGCCACGAATGCCTTCGGGTCGCGTGTGGGCAAGTCGCAGCGAGGTCAGTGACCCGGCAGAACCACCGGCAACGAAGCATGGTCTGTGGTTCGTGTGCTCGAGCAGGGCGTGCAGCGTGTCCGCCCAGAGTTGCAGCATGTCGTCTTGATCGAACGCGAGGCTCGAGCCGCCCGTGTTCGGACGGTCCCAGAGCAGCACCTGGTAGCCGATGCCCGCCAACGCCTGCGCCAAGGCTCGCGCCTGATCGAGCGAACTGAACCCACCCGGCGTGAAGACGATGGGAATACCAGCGCCGTGAACCTCAAACCGCACCTCGAGATCGCCAAGTTTGACTGTTTCAGACATACGTCTCCCGTTTGATTCTATGCCCGAGTTGGGCGGCAAGACTCAACTTTTCTGCCCCATCGTGGCGAGTACCTCCATGAGTTTACGGCGCAATTCATCGGATTGAGATTTCTGGCGAGCTTGTTCGTCAATTCGTCTGAACACTCAAACGATCCTGCGAGTGGTGTGTCCGTGCTGAGCGGAATCCCAGTGATCGTCTCGAAGTCAGGAAAAGCGTTCAGACCCGTGACCTCAACGTATTGAAAGCCGTGAAAGGTGAACCGTGGCATCCAGGTTTCCTCGAGATCGCGGCGACCGGCGGCGCAGGGTGCGGCTCGAGAATCGGCGTGAGCATTGCGCCCGTGTTCACAGCCCGCCAACTCGAGTCATCAAATCCGGGCGCATCCCATCCAAGCATCTCGGCCCGAGCGTCATAGACTTCACCCATCAACATGTCCGCCTCGAGAATTGGTCCGAGGCTCGCCCGCCAGGTGTGACTCGAGCCGATGATTTCCATCGTGCCATCTTCAAACTCGAGGTGCAATTGCGCCCGAAATCGCGGGTGCTTGCCGTAAATGTCACGCTCGTGATACCAGCCAATGTACCCGCTGAACCAACCGTCCGCCAAAACCGCACCCATCACGTTCTCGCCAGGTTGAATCGCTCGAGTCGCATCGTAGGCACGATAGTACAAACGCTTGCGGTAATCCGTCCAGCCCGGATCGAAATGTGAATGGTTGATGCGCTCGCCATTCAAATGCAAATCAAACGCACCAAAAGCCGTGGCGAACAACGTCGCCTGACGAACAGGTTTGCCAATCTCTAGCACGCCGCACAGGTAGGCCGGTGACGAAAGAAAATTGTCATCGCCGCGCAAAATGCCCCACGGTTCATCACCGTAATTGGCCACGACTCGAGCGTTCGGCCAGTTCTCGTTTTCAAGCGCGGCGTGCCAATCATCTGTGGCCTCCGCTGTGGACCGCCATGACTCGCTCGAGACGAACGTCATCACGCGACCATCGGCGAGGTGCACGGTGGCCTTGAAGAGCACACCAGCGGGTTGATCGTCTATTCTATCGGCCCGAATCAAGAACCGATTCACGCCGGGGCTGAGGCATTCGGTCATGCGACGAATCAGCGGGCATCGCCAGGGTTCAGGATCATCGTCACTCTTGCCGAAAAACTCTTGGCCCCAACAGAATCGAAAATGACCCGCGACAGAAATCGCCACCTGCGCATCCTCGACCACGGCATCATCGGACAAAACCAGTTCGCCGACAAACACGCCACTCGAGCCGGGGTCTGATAACCAAAGCCATTATGCACCATCGAAGGCTGCGATGCCTCGAGCGTTCAACCATCGGGCCACATCGTATCCCTCGTGATCCACGGCGAGCACATGCAAGGCTCCACCAGGACAAACGATCACGGCAGTTCCAGTTGCAATCTTTGGATCGGGTAAAAACGCGGTCGGTGTTGGCTGCATGACATTGCGAACGAAACGAAACTGCTCAGGATTTTCTGGCGGTGTCCAAGATTCCTTCTCGAGTTGCGTCCACGTTTCCGATCCGGGCGCACCGTTGGGCCAGAGTGGGATTTCATTCATGGATTCACCTGTTCTCGACAGACTCGAGCGTAATTCTCCCAGTGCAGCACTTGCGGCAAGGCCCCCATTGGGGCGGTGGTGAATTCTTGTTGCCCTTTGAGGCTGGAAATAAAAATCCAGAACACCGGGTAGATGGAGACGAACACCGCGATCAGTACGAGGACGATCACCGGCAGGTCGGTCAGGCGTTTGGCCCAAAGGTTTGGACGGACTGAGGTTTTGGCGATTTGGCTCGAGGCTGGCATCAACTCACGTCCTTTCGGGCACGCCAGAAAATCAGCAGGGTCACGAGCACGCATTGCAAGGCCAGGGTCAGCGCGACGGTGCGGCCGTAGCCGTAATCGCCATGACTGAACGAGACTCTGTACATGTACATCGTCAGGGGCATCGTGGTTGTGCCCGGGCCACCGCCGGTCAATGCGGTGATCGAATCGAAGACTTTGAGCGTGCCGTTCAGACTGAAAATCAGGCTCGAAATGATAATCCACGTCATCAATGGCATGACGATAAACCTCGAGAGCGTCCAACCTCGAGCACCGTCGATGCGGGCGGCCTCAATGATCTCTTCAGGAATTTCGACCAATCCCGCGAACAGCAAGACCGCACCTGAAACAGTTGCGCGTAATTGCCAAAGCCAGCAAACTTGAATCCCGTGATCGGTGATCCTGAAAAAAACGTGTACCCAACCGACCAGACGATGGGAACGAGCAAAATGATGGTGTAGAGCAACAGGGCTGGACCGACGAACACCACCACCGCCTTCCAGTCGCGCAACGTTCCTTGCATAGGCACCCCAGTTGAAAGCTGAAAGGGAAAAGGTGAAAGTAACACAGAAGAATCTCGAGTCCGTCATTGCTTTTCGTAAGGGCGATCTCCATGGTCGCCCTCGCCAGAACATCAGCTTGAACCCAGATTTTCTCGAGCCTGTTCAATTTCTCGTGGGGACAATGTTGACATCATCCCCACCACGTCTGGTGTTGCCCGAGCCTGCGGAGGAGGCCAGCGGCTCGAGCGGTCGAGGTTGAGTTGATGGCTTTTTGTAATTCTGCCAGGTAGTTTTCGGGGCTCATGTCGCCGGTCACGAGCAGTTGCACGTTGTCACCCGCAACGCTCGAGGCTTTGGGGTTGAGTTTCGCCTCGAACCACAGGTAGGCGTTCTTGGCGGCTCCGAGTTTCTTGAGCGTGTCTTTGGTCAGTTGCGGCAGGTTGGCTGGCAGCTTGCTGACCTTAAAGCCGGTGATCTGTCCGTTGTCCGCCAACGCGCGGTCGCCGTAGTTGCTGAAGACATATTTCAACCAGCCGCCGAGCGCCTCGTCGTTTTGCTTGGGGTTAATCGCGGTGGCGATGCCGGTGTTTAATGACCATTCGTTGCGTGTGCCTTTGCCACCGGACACGGTTGGGAAGTTGAAGCAACCGACGTTTTCTGCGCCGATCTTGTTTTGCTTCGGGTCGTTCAGGCTGCCGAGCGCCCATGAGCCCATGTGGAACATTCCGGCTTTGCCCTGCAAGAACAGGTCTTACGCGGTGCCGTAATCGAGCGTATTGACGGCTGCGCCAAAGTAACCTTTTTTGCCCATGTCTTGGATGGCTTTGGCGGCCCCAATGAAGCCAGCATCGGTGACTTTCAGATCGCCCTTGGCGACTCGAGCCATCGCGTCCGCGCCGTACTTGCGGGCGACGTAACCGTTGATGAGGCGTGTCAGTGGCCATTTTTGTTCGCCACTGGCGGCGAACGGTTGGATGCCTGCGGCCTTCAATTTTTCGGCGGCGGGCATCATCGCGCCCCAGGTGGTGGGTTCACGCAGGCCGTTGTCCTTGAAGACTTTCTTGTTGTACCAGACGCCTTCGATGTTGAGTTCCAGCGGCAGACCGAGCAGTTTTCCACCGGTACTGGATTTTTGCAGGTTAACGGCTGCCGGGTTGAGTTTGTCGAGAATGCCGAGTTTTTTGAACAGGTCCTCGATGTCGGCGGCCTGACCTTTTTCGGCGAGTTGCGAGAGTTGCGTCGGGTTGTCAACATTATAAATCGCTGGCAAGCTATCGCTGGCCGCCAGGAGTTGCAGTATCTGCTCGAGGTCAGCCTGCGGTGCGTTTTGGTATTCAAACACGACGTTCGCGTTGGTCTTGGTGTATTCGGCGGCGAGTTTTTGAATGATGCCAGTGAAGCCTTCGCCGGAGTTTTGCACGGACAGAAGCACAATTTTTTTTGCCTTGCGCTTCGACCATCAGTCCAATGGGCGCGAGCGGTGCGAGAACGGCGAGGGACATGTTGCGGGTGAGCTTGTTCATGGGGTTCTCCTTCAATTTCAGTTCTGGCAGGTTGAGGGCTCGAGGTCGCGGGGCGGATGTGTGCATTGGAGTGCCATTGGCGGCGCACTCAAGGTTGGGATGGCATCAGCATCGTTGCTGTGGGTTGGTCATGGGTCTTTCAAGAGTGCGCCCGTATCGAAGGCGTGCTGCACAGCAAGGCTGGCCGCACCTTGCGCCCAGGGTGTGAAGTCGTCCTCGGCCCAAGGCACGACGATCAATGGCAGTTCGTCGGCGAGACCATCGAAGACTCGAGCCCGCAAGGTTTCGCGCATCGGTTCAAAGTAGGCCGCTCCGAGTTCCGCGCCCTCACCACCGAAGACGATCAATTCTGGGTTGAAGGCATTGACCAGGTATGAGAGGTGCAATCCGAGCAGTGCCCCGGCGATTTGCAGCGTCTCGAGTGCGCCTTTGTGTCCACCCTCGGCGAGTTGCACGAGTTCTGGAATCGTGATGCCTTTTTTCTTTGGGAGACGTTCAACAAATTGTTCGAGCAGCGCGACCTCGGCGGTGTACGCCTCGAGACAGCCAAGCCGACCACAACTGCACGTGCGCCCACCGGGTTGGATCATGTTGTGCCCGAATTCGCCCGCGCCACCGTCGCGCCCACGGTGAATTTCGCCGTTGCAGATGATCGCCGCACCCAAGCCACGCCCGATGGCAACCGCCAGAAAGTTGTTGGCGTGCTTGGCGTGTCCGAACAAACGCTCGGCGGCGGCGAACGAATTCACGTCGTTGTCCACCCAGACCAGCAACCCGGTTCTTTCGCTGACGAGTTGCGCAATCGGCGCATGCTGCCACCCCAAGAGCAGTGCATGAACCGCGATCCCTTGAGTGGCATCAATCACGCCGGAAAGCCCGATGCCAATACCGATCACATCATCGCTCGAGACTTTGGCGCGTTTGTACAACCGTTTGCACAGCGCCGCAATTTGTGCCGTCACTCGGGCCGGATCGTGCTCGGTTAGGTCTTCGCTAATGTGGGCCAGCACCTTCAAGGACAAATCGGTGATGACCCTCTCGAGCCGATGTTCGCTGAGTTTCAAACCCACCGTGTAATGCGCCTCGTAATTGATGTCCATGAAGATTGGTCGTCGTCCGCCGCTCGAGCCCGCCTCGCCAATGCTTTATTCGATCAGCCAGCGGTCTTCGATCAGTTCGGCGGTGACGCCCGTGATCGATGCTGGACTCAGACCGGTTAATTCCGCAAGTTTGGTGCGGCTGACCGGTCCAATCCGGCGCAATAATTCAGGATCGTGCGGCGATTCATGGCGCGAAGAGCGCTGGGATCACCTTTGGAGGTTAACATGATTTCCCTCGCTTGATTCATTTACTTTATGAAGTAACCGAACGTTGGCACGCTGAAAACGGAAATCAAGACTCCCGCTCGAGTGACTGGCATTCATGAAGTACAAGCCAACACGACCGCAAGAAAGTGTTCAAAATCTGTTCAAACACCCAGCATGAACTCGAGATGATCGGCGATACCGTCGCGCCAGGTGACCCAATTGTGACCGCTGGGGCGTTCGGCATACCGGTGCGGGTATTGCTTGTCGAACAACATTGCAGCGAAACGTCGGTTAGGAGAAAGCAACCACTCGAGTTGCCCGCAATCCATCGAGATTCGCAATGGCAACCTCGCTTGATTTGAGAATTGCTCGAGCAACCATTCTCGGCCACCTCGAGCATAAACGGTGTCCGGTTCGCCTTGGAATGCGCCGGACTGCGTGACGACTTTTGAGAATTCGTTCGGATGTTTGAGGCTCGCGTACATTGAAATTAGTCCGCCGAGGCTCGCGCCCCACAGTCCGCGACCGGCAGCATCTCGAGCGACAGGAAAACGGGATTCGATCTCTGGAATGGCCTCGGTTAGCAGAAACTCAAGGTACAAATCGTTGAGGAAATACTCGAGTGTTCGGTCCGTGGGCTCGAGGCAAACGAAAATCGCGGGCTTGATCTTGCCGAGGTGCACAAGGTTGTCATGCACCGCACCGAGCTTACCGGTGCGACGGTACGCCACACCGTCTTGCACATAAAACACTGGATAGGTCAGGCTCGAGTCGTAAGTTGCGGGCAGGTGAACGTAGGCGCGGCGGGTTCCAGAAAAAACTTTCCCAGCCCAGGATAGTGATTCGGTTTTTCCGGCTGGCGCTCCATCGAGCAAGTCACGAAGCGGGTGCGGCGCGAACCCTTCGAGCACCACGGCACGACCATAGGTGTACCAAGGATTTTGCGCATGGACTGAATTTTCTGGATCGGCGAACGGTTTGCCCGCCTCATCCAAAAAGGCATACTCGATAAACGCAGCCTTGGGAAACTCGAGCGTCACGGATTGGCCCACGAGCAACGCAATCGGACGGTCCATGCCATCGGTGAAATCACCAATCAACGCGCTCGAGCCAACCGGTGCGGTGAAGGTGACGTGGGTGCGATCAATCTCGAACGGCATGGCTCGAGATTACCGCGAATGACTTAGGATTTGCCCATTCAAGACTTGACGGTACGACGAACCGGTTTGGCTTTCGCAGCGGGTTTAATTTCTTCAGGTTCGCTCGAGACGGGCTCGGCAGGAACTTCGACTGCTTTGATCTCGGGTGCTCTGATCTCGGGTGCTTTCATTTCGGGAACTTTGATCTCCGGCGCTTTTACGGCTTTCGGTTTCGGTGCGCCACCGGTCAAGCCCAAACGCTCGAGAATGTTGTCGTGACGTAAATTCGCACTTTGCGCCCCAGCATGCGTGGCGACAATCGCACCGGCAACGTTTGCGTACCGCGCCGCCTGACGCATCGGCAAACCCTCGAGAATCGCGTGCGCAAACGCAGCGGTAAACGCATCGCCCGAACCGGTCGTGTCGATCACGCCATCAATGAAGTGACCCTCGAGCAATTCGGTTTCGGTTGGAGTCCAAACGATTGAACCCATCGCGCCGACCTTGACGACCACACGGTTGATGCCACGTTCACGCAAACCCTCGAGTGAGGCGCTGATGCTGTCGCGAGCGGTGATTCGGGAAAGCTCGAGTTGATTCATCAGGAGGTAATCGGCGCTTTTGACGACTTCGACCAGTTGCGTTCCGGCGGCATTGACCGCACCTGTACCGAGATCGACGAAGACCGGGACCTTGGCTTGACGGGCGATCTCCATTGCTTTCATCGCGTACTCGCGTTGCGAGCCACCGATCAGCGAATACGCACTGACCAACAAAGCATCACAGGACTCGAGCAATTTCTGGTTCAGTTCGGCAGGGTCGAGGTTGCGGTTCGCCCCGCCGCTCGAGATCATGGCACGTTCGGCATCCGGCGTGACCAGAATCGTGATTGTGGAAGTCAGTTCGCTCGAGTCTTTTTGCACCGCATCGAGTTTGACCCCAGCAGCTTGCACACCCTGCAAAGCGAGCGCCTGAAACGGATCATTGCCGACTCGAGCCGCCAAATGCACCTCATGCCCGAGTTGCGCCAAGTAATAAGCCATGGTGCTGCCCGCACCGCCGGGTTGCAAGGTCGAACGGGTCGGCGCGACATCCTCACCGGGCGTTGGAATGTGCTTCAGAAAGTAAATATGATCAACGGTGCTGTCACCGATTACGAAAAACTTCACGCAGGTCTCCCCTCCCAGTGGTCTTGCGGCCCGCGCATCGTTTGGGGCCTGTGCTGGGCTCGAGTGTCTGGGCTCGGACTCAGTTTCGCCTGTCACGCCCTCACACACAAGCCGTTTGCTTCGATGTGAATGTGTTTGAACCAAGCCTAAAATCCCGCGACATCAACACAAGAAATTCCCGCGCCGATGTGAGTAGCGGTGAAACGCAAATGGCCTGACCCGACATTTCAAAATATACCACTTCCAGGCGAACCCGGCTTGTCAGCCTCGAGCCTCAGAATGAGTTAAAGCTGCGTGTAACGTGTCAAAGACGAATACGCGACTCGAGCCTTGCACCTAAATCCAGCAAAGAACCTCGAGCCTCGAGTGACGTTTGCCACATTTGACATCCTCCCGTAATCTGCGTTATCTTCACATCACAGGGCAGCAAATCAACAAAATTCTGTGCGAAAACTGTTCGGTTTTCGTGAAAATTGTTGCATTATGGTGCTGATCTGTGGAGGAGTCACCCATGAACAAAAAAGCAATCATGCTGGGCTTGGCGCTACTCGGGACGGCACTCTTGGTCGTCGGCGGACACTCAGACGCGCAGGCAAAGAAGTACAAAATTGCGCTGCTGGTCAAAAACTTGGGCAACGGCTACTTTGAAGCCGCTCGAGACGGAGGCCAAGAAGCAGCCAACGAACTCAAAGATGTCGAACTGATCTACACCGGCCCGACTGCCGCCACCGCAGAAGGCCAGATCGAACTGATCAACTCCCTGGTCGCCCAAAAAGTCGATGCGATTGCGATTGCCGCCAACGACGCGAACGCACTCGTACCAGCCACCAAGAAAGCCATGGATCGCGGTGTCAAGATCATCTCATGGGATTCCGGCATTGCCAAAGGTGGCCGCCTGATGAACCTGAACGCCTCGAACGTGAATAACATTGGGCGCAAGCAAATCGAAATGATCTCCAAGACGCTCGGTGGCAAAGGCGAAATCGCTATTCTGAGCGCGACCTCACAGGCAACCAATCAGAACCTCTGGATTGAAGCAATGAAAGAAACCCTGAAAGACGCGAAGTACAGCGGCTTGAAACTGGTCGATGTCGTCTACGGCGACGACCAATCCGACAAGTCCTACCGCGAGGCGCAAGGCTTGCTGGCCAAGCACCCGAACCTCAAAGGCATCATCGCACCAACCACGGTTGGCATTGCGGCAGCAGGCAAGTACATCGTCGATCAGAAACTCGTCGGCAAAGTCTTCGTCTCGGGCCTGGGCTTGCCATCAGAAATGATCAGCTACGTCAAGGCCGGAGCCTGCGAGACCTTCGCGCTGTGGAATCCAATCGACTTCGGATACAGCGCCGTGTACGCCTCGTACCAATTCATCATCGGTAAAGCGACCGGCAAAGCGGGCGAGAAAGTCAGCATCGGACGCATGGGCTCGACCACCCTGGACGAGAACGGCGACGCGATCATGGGCGATCCGTTCACGTTCGACAAGAGCAACATCGACAAATTCGCCAAAGCGTTCTAAGCGAACACAGGCTCGAGGTGTGAAAACACTTTGTTTCTCGAGCACATCAACGCAATGAAGGTAGGGGCGTTGTGTGAAGCACACTTCCGTGTGACGCATGCTGCGCCCCTACGGGTAAGTCAAAACCCAGCGGGAGAATAAACAGATGTTTCAGACCGCGCTGGCGTTGATTCAAAACGAAGCTCGAGAATACCTGCTTGTCAAACACGCTTACGATTCACGCTGGTACTCGGCTCCGGGTGGCGGCGTTGAAGCTGGCAAGTCACCACAAACTGCTGTGATTCGGGAATTACGAGAAGAACTTGGCGTTGAAATTGCCCTCAAGTATTTGGTCGGAATGTACGAGGTTGACTGGGGTTCACGCACGACGCTCGTTTATCTGTTCGCCTGCGAAATCGTCACTGGTGAGCCGCGAATCAATCAACCCGAAGAGATCGAATCCTTCGCCTGGTTCTCGCCGGAGCAAATGCCGAAACACGTCAACCCGCTCGGCAGATACTTGATTGAAGACGTAATCGGCGAAGCTCGAGGCTTAACGAGATTTATCAAAATCCAAGCATAAAACAGAGAATCCAATGCCAACCAACTTTTTAGAAATCGAAAACATTTCCAAAACCTTCGGCCCCACTCGAGCCGTGGTCAACGTCTCATTCGGATTGAACCCCGGCGAGGTGCTGGCCTTGATCGGCGAGAACGGCGCAGGCAAAAGTACGGTCGTGAAAATGCTGACCGGAATTTACAAACCCGATTCCGGCAGCATCAGCGTGGATGGAAAAACACTGTCGCTCTCGAGCCCTCAAGATGCGGCTCGGGCGGGCATCACCGCGATCCATCAGGAAACCGTGATGTTCGACGAGTTGAGCGTGGCTGAAAATCTATTCGCGGGCAACCATCCGACGACACAAAATTTCTTCGCGGGCGGGCTGGTCAACTGGAAGCAACTGCTCGAGAATGCCAGAAAAGTCCTCGAGCGGATCGAAGCAAAAATCGAACCGGAAACCACACTGAATGAACTGAGCGTGGCGCAAAAACATTTGGTGCAAATTGCTCGAGCACTCTCGCAAGATTCCAGCGTGGTGATCATGGATGAACCGACCGCATCTCTGTCACGGGCGGAGATTGAGGAGTTGTACCGCGTGGTTCGGCAATTGAAAATAGAGGGCAAAGCGATCTTGTTGATCACGCACAAATTCGATGAAGTCTTCGCGCTGGCAGATCGGTACGTGGTGTTGCGTGATGGCGAAAAAGTCGGCGAGGGTGGCATCAAAGACACCTCGAGCGATGACTTAATTCGATTGATGGCGGGCCGCGAGGTCGGATCGCTGTTTCCGAAAACCGTGGCTGAGCGCGGCGAAATCATGCTCGAGGCCAAACACTTCTCGCATCCGACAGAATTTCATGACATCAGTTTTCAAGTGCGGGCCGGAGAGATTCTGGGATTTTACGGACTGGTCGGCGCGGGCCGCAGCGAGGTGATGCAAGCGATTTTCGGCTTGAACGCGCAGGCAAAAGGAACGCTCGAGATTGCCGGCAAACCCGTGAAAGTCCGATCACCTGGCGATGCCGTGAGGCACGGACTGGTTTACGTTCCCGAAGACCGACAAATCGCTGGGGCGATTCTGCCGATGAGCATCCTGCACAACATCACGCTCGCCACGCTCTCGAGGTTTGGATTCTTTCTCAACCGTGAGCGTGAAGAAAACTCCGCCATGCCAATCGCGCAACGCTTGGACCTTCGTGCCAAACACCTCGAGCAGAACGTCTCGGATTTGTCTGGCGGGAATCAGCAAAAAGTGGTGCTGAGCAAGTGGCTCGCCACGAACCCTCGGGTGATGATCCTAGACGAACCCACAAAAGGCATCGACGTTGGCGCGAAAGCCGCCGTTCACAGTTTCATGGCCGAACTCGTCACGCAAGGTCTCGCGGTCGTGCTGGTCAGTTCCGAATTGCCCGAGGTGATGCACATGTCCGACCGAATCATCGTGATGCGTGAAGGTCGCATGGTCGCAGAGTGCGATGCAAAAACCGCAACCGCTGAGGAAATCGTTGCGCACGCAGCCGGTGTCGAAACCCGAGGTGTTGCCGCATGACTCGAGTTTGGAAAACGTACAACCGCGAATTGATTCTACTGGCGCTGCTGGTGATCAGTTTCATCGGTGTTGGCATCAACGCACCGAGTTTTCTCGAGGTCAAATCGCTCGACGCGATCTGGCATGACAGTGCCCTCTTGATTGTGCTGGCGCTCGGACAAATGCTGGTGATCATGTCTCGAGGCATTGACTTGAGCGTTGCGGCGAACATCGCACTTTCGGGAATGCTCGTCGCACTCGTCGGCAAAGTGCTTCCAGGTCTGCCGATGATCGCGTACTTGTTGCTCGGCGCACTGTTCGGACTGATCCTCGGCTGCATCAACGCCACCCTGATCAACGCGCTCGAGCTTCCACCAATCGTCTCGAGCCTCGGCATGATGAGCGTCTTTCGCGGACTCGCCTACTTTTTTTCCGGCGGGCAATGGGTCAACTCCAATGAACTTCCCGTGGCACTCGTCGAATTTCCAAACTCGAGGTTTCTAGGCTTGACCGGACTCGAATGGGTTTCGATCATCGCAGTCATCTTCTTCTACTTCCTGATTCAACACTCGAGGTTCGGGCGTGAGATTCGGGCTCTGGGCGGAAATCCGAACGCCGCAAAATACGTTGGTATTCCTGAAAAGCGCAGGCTGTTTTCGCTTTACGCACTCTCAGGCACGGTGGCGGGATTCGTCGGCGTGCTTTGGGTTGCGAGGTACGCGCTCGCATCGACCGAAATTGCCAACGGCTTCGAGCTTCAAGTGGTCGCGGCCTGTGTGCTTGGTGGTGTGAGTATTGCCGGTGGCGTGGGCAGCATCTACGGCACGGTGCTTGGCGCGGTCTTCCTGGTCACGTTGTACAACGCTTTGCCGATCATCAACGTCTCCCCTTTCTGGCAAACCGCGATTGTCGGCATTGCCATCCTGATCGCAGCCGTCGTCAATCAAAGCTCGAGCCGGACGAAAGGCAAACACATCTTGCGGGAGGTGACAACGTGAGGCGCAAGGGTGCGGGCGAAACATGCTTCGCCCCTACGGAAATCAATCATGGATAAATCTCTTTCGCAATCACAAATCCCAACATCAGGCGTGCAAGCTCGAGCACCGTTTCGCTGGCAGAATCTTCTCCTGCGTTGGGAATTGATTCTGGTCGTGATGCTGATCATCGTCGTGCTGACCAACAGCCAATTGACGCAATATTTTTGGGACCCGTACAACCTCGGTGACAGCACCTTCAATTTCTCCGAGAAGGGGATCATGGCCTTGGCGATGGCACTCGTGATCCTGACTCGAGACATCGATTTGAGTGTCGCCTCAATCATGGCGCTCTCGAGTTTGCTCATGGGATTGGCGGCACAATTTGGTGCTGGTCCAATCGTGCTGGTCTTGATCGGCATTGCAACCGGTGCGGCTTGCGGCTTATTCAATGGCCTGCTGGTGATTCGTTTCAACGTGCCGAGCATCGCGGTCACACTCGGTACACTGTCGTTGTTTCGTGGCATCTCGCAGGCGGTGCTTGGTGACAAGGCATTCACCACGTACCCGGAAGATTTCGCCGCGATTGGGCAGGGTTACATCTCCAAGCTCGAGGGTTTGAAGTACATTCCGAATTCGTTCATGACATTTCTGATGTTGGCCGTGATTGTCGGCGTGGTGCTCGCCAAGACACGCTGGGGCCGCAACATGTACGCAATTGGCAACAACCCGGACGCGGCACGGTTCTCGGGCATTCCGGTGAACACGTATCGGCTGGCGCTGTTCACTTTCTCCGGCACGCTGGCAGGATTGGCCGCCGTCTTTCTGACCTCGAGAATTTCGAGCACGCGACCGAACATTGCGCAAGGTTGGGAACTCGATGTGATCACGATGGTCGTGCTTGGTGGCGTGAGCATCGCTGGTGGAACCGGGACAATCCTTGGTGTGGTGCTCGCGGTATTGTTGCTCGGTATGATTTCGTTCGGTATGGCCTTGGTCAACATTCCCGGAATAGTTGCCAGTATCGTGATTGGGTCGCTGCTGGTGCTCGCCATTGCACTGCCACCCGCAATTAAAAAACTGATCCGACCTGGAAGTAAATCATGATCCTCGAGCACGCCAACAACGTTCAGGCGCGACAGGATTTGATTCTGCAAGAGGTCTATGCCAACAAACGGGTACGTATCAAAGACCTGGCGATGAAACTTGGCGTTCACGAAATGACCGTGCGCCGCGACATCGACGCACTCGCCGAGCAGGGCATTCTCGAGCGGATTCATGGCGGCGCAAAACTCTTGACCCGCGCTAGCGACGAACTCGCTTACGGAATGCGGGTTCACGAGAACCGCGAGGGCAAAAACCGCATCGCTCGAGCTGGCCTGGATTTGATTCGGGATGGCGAAACGATTGCACTCGATGCGAGCACCAGCGTTCTGCAACTCGCGCACCTGATCCCATCTCGAGCGGTGAACACAATTGTCACCAGCCTCGACGCTGCGAACACATTGGCCGCCGCGAATGCACCATTCACGCTGATCGGTGGCGAATTTCATGCTCGAGCCAGATCGTTCGTTGGTGCGCTCGCCACGAACACGTTGAAACGATTGCACCCAGACAAAGTGTTCTTCTCCAGCAAAGGCTTCTCGCTCGAGGCTGGTTTCACCGACGCGCACCTGCCCGAAACCGAAATGAAAGAACGCCTGATTCGCTCCGGCGCGGTCGTGATCGCGCTCTTGGATCACACGAAATTCTCGAGGGTCGCATTAAACACGATTGCCGAACTCGAGGATGTGGACGTGATCATCACGGATCGTGAACCGAACACCGAATTCAAAAGCGTGATTGAACACAACGACGTGCGATTGATCGTGGCGGAGGCGTAACGTGGACATCACCAACGAAATCCTCGAGCGCGTGATTGCGGGCAGACCGGTTGGCGAGCACGAGGCGTACAAAAATTGCTCAAAAAACGCGATCAAAGGTCACATCAAAGCGACCATTCACGACCTCGAGCAATCCAAAAGCATCGTCCTCGAGACCGATGATTCTTACGGCAGCGGCTACGCGAGTTACATTGATGTCTTCTGTTACAAACCAAACGGTCGCTCGAGTCAGGTCAAATTCGGCACGACGTACATTGATGGGATCGCAATCTACCTTTGCAAGCTCGCACCAGTTGCG
The DNA here is from genome assembly GCA_031418155.1 of Deinococcales bacterium. GTDB lineage: Bacteria > Deinococcota > Deinococci > Deinococcales > JAAFIG01 > JANOWZ01. The sequence continues at coordinate 922 of JANOWZ010000544.1, read as the reverse complement.
ATCATGGGAACGAATGGAAAATCACAAAGCCCGAATGGTGGCACATTTGGTTTCCTACGCACCGAAGCCGTGAACTCGTTGCCTCCGGGAGATTGGCTCGAGATGGAAGCTGAAATTCGACACAAACTCGAGAAGCGCGGCTTTGAAATACTTGGCCCTCAAGAACTCGAAAAACCTTTGCCATTTATTGCCAAAATTGAAACGAACTTTGGCGATCCGCCCTACACGATTTTTGATGCCTTCTTCAACTGGATGGACTGACATGATCATCAACCTGAAAATTGATTCACAACTCGAGCTTCGATCCGCACGCCCTGAGCACGCGCAAGCCTTTGCCGATCTGGTCGTGACCAACCACGACAGCCTGCGCAAATACCTGCCCGCCGTGACTCAAGTCGATTCGCTCGAGGCAGCACGAGAACACATGACACACTGCATGAAAGAAGCTGAGGCATTGGAATTGCTCGAGGTTCACATTTTTTTTGAGAACCAACTCTGTGGCGCAATACGCCTGCATTCCTTCGCGCATCACGACCAAAAAGTCACCTTGGGATACTTGATCGACACCGTGCATCAAGGCAAAGGTTTGGTTGGAAGATCGGCTCGAACCATGATTGATTTTGCGTTCAATGATCTGAATTTGAACCGAATTGAATTGCGTTGCGTGCCAGAAAATCAGGCCAGTGTCAAGGTTGCCGAACGCCTCGGATTTATTCAAGAGGGTCACTTGCGTCAAGCCGAAATGCTCGATCATGGACTTGTCGATCACTACGTTTACTCTTTGCTGAAATCAGATCCACGACCTCAACCTAAGCCATAAATACAGGAAGAAAGGAAGGCTCGAGATGCCAAAATTTGGAGCACACGCATTCATCTGGGCGGGCGATTGGAGCGACGAGGGCGCAGAAAAAGTCATCGGCGG